>JBBSWK010000114.1:0-3326 GCA_038046325.1 Nanobdellota archaeon
CACTGGTGTTCAAGACGCGTAAGCGTCCACCAGTGGTGGGCACTCGCGGTTGACTCCAAGCTAAATAAAGTTGGTGGAGGATCGCTAAAATAACATAACGTTTATAAAAAAGATAAGCTTATTCTTTCCTATGACTAATCTAGTTGTACGTACTCAGGTTAAAGAAATTTTAAAGGAATCCGGTCTGGGCTTGGATAATTTATCCGGCGACTTCATGGACAAATTAGATGAAGAAGTGAAGCAGCTTATTCTTGACGCAGCCAAGCGCGCCAAAGAAAACGGCAGACGGACCATTATGGGGAAGGATGTTTAGGATTTGCGAAGCTTTCTTTTGATGAAACCCTACGAAAATTATAAATTTTCGGGGTTTCAGAAACTATGTTTCTGTAAACTTTTTGTAAAAGGTTCTAGGGGAGGATGTTTAAGGTTTTCTTAAAAAATAATGGAGTGGGTGTTTCACTGGTGATTGGTTCTTTTGTACGTGCTCTCTCCAAGTGAAATTCTTGCCATCGTGCTTTATATTCTTCTTCTGGAGTGTACACCGCTGTGATACGAGGTTCACAATTGTATATGCTTTTTACCATATCCTTTACCCTTCTTTCTACTTCAGAATGTGAGCCTGCACCCAAATACATATGATTTTCTTCAAGTGAGTTGTTCCGAGGATTTAGAATTTCATAATACACTTTATATGAGGTCATAATAATCAGGAAAGTAAGTCTTATTTTAAAATGTTGTGTTAACCTGTTACTTTCTCTTCATCCTGGGCGGAGGCGGCAAAGGCAACGCTCTCTGCGCTTCCTTTACATCTTCAGAAGGCTCTTCTACTTCCTCATCCTCTTCCTTAACAGCTTGCGGAAATAACATCTTATGCTAAACTTCAAAATCAGCAGGGAGGTCTACTGTCCCTACTTCATGCAACATTGCTTCTGGATGCAGTTCATAATATTGCTCCAATTTCTCCTCAAATAAGGCAATTTTCTCTTCAATGAGTTTCATCTCTTGCGGTTTTTTTGTTTCCAGAGCTCGATGAATTTCCAGTTCCTGCTTTAATGCTTCTAAGCGTTTCTGCAGCATCGCTGTCTTTTTGCCAGTATCCAAACTTGCTTGATGCTTATCCTCTCGTATCTCTCCTTCTGTTTTTTCTTCTTCCTGCTCTTTTACTTTTTCTTCTGCTACTTCAGGTGTCTGAGCTTTTTCTTCTGAAGGGAGTACTGATGCAGGAGCTACTGCTTCTGACAATGCCACTTCGCCAGCAATTTCTCGTTTCGCTAAATGCTCTCCTAACAAGAAGGAAAGATGATCAACTTTTTTATCTAAATCTAAATCTTCCACCGCTCGTAACTTATTCTTTAACACTGTAATTTGCTGCTTTAACGAGGCTACGGTGACTGATTCCTTGTCCTTGTGCCTGGCAAACCTTTCCTCCAACTCTAACACCCCTTGCAATTGGTTTTCCAGATGAATAATATCTTTACGTAAACTTAAGCGCGGCACTTTCTTCTGTGATGATAAATACTTGATGTCTTGCAGTTTTTTGTTAATTTCAACTTTAGAAAATGATTCGCGCTCATCTCGAGCCAGCCTTGCTGCGGTGGTGAGCAATTGTAGAGCCTGAAGCGAACTCATGGTCTAGAACAAGCCAACTCGTTTTCTGCTTGTTGGCCCAGGTGGTGGCGGTGGAAATCCTGCCGGTTCGGAAGAGGGCATGGAAGGCATAGACATCTCCGGTTTAGGGGCGAAACGTCCGGACATAGAAGGAGCGCCCATAGTATGTTGAACTGGCATTCCCTGCGCTCCTGGGCCGCCCATTGCTCTGCCCAGTTGTCGGGTCATAAATGTATCTAATTTATCAGACAAAGCCACCATCCCTTGAGCGATAGTCTCATTCTGAGCAGCGAGCATGGTAACCTTTTCCATCATAGTATGAAAAGTTTTTGGCATATCTTCTTCTTTCATCTCTTTAAGCGCTTTATCGAAAATGACATTTAATTGATGCACCGCATCTTTCAGACTTTCAATTTCTAGAATAAGCTCATGCGTTTTAGTATCCGGCTGGGACAGCTTTTTCTTTAATGCTTCCACATCGTGCTTTAAATCAACAATCAAACTATGGGGTAAATGTTCGTGTTCCAATTTATGAGTCATAGTAATCCACCTGCTTTTCTACGGATAAGTTAAATTTCGTATATAAATGTTTTGTCAGATCATTCATTTTAATTTCATATACTTTTTTAATACAGCCTTATTACTATGTAAAATGCCTTTTCAGAAATCTCCTCTAGCGCGGCTTCCAACCAGGTATGGTCTATTCAGCGTCATCGCCTACAAAGATCCGCGTGGCGAACATCTAGCCGTCATAAAAGGAAAAATTAAAGAAACGCCGCTGGTGCGCATCCATTCTCAATGCATAACTGGGGATGCTCTAGCCTCATTGCGCTGCGATTGTGGAGAACAATTAGATCAATCCATGAAAATGATAGCGCGGAAAGGGGGCATCCTTCTATACCTTCAACAGGAAGGGAGAGGAATAGGCCTGTTCAACAAGATTCTTGCTTATCACCATCAAGATCAGGGCTTGGATACGGTAGAAGCAAACCAAAAATTAGGATTTAACGATGACCATCGAGATTATGCTATTGCTGCCGATATTCTCAAAGATCTAGGCCTCATCTCCATCAAGCTCCTCACCAACAATCCTCGAAAAGTACAAGGATTAGAAAAAGCAGGGATAATAGTTGTTCAGCGTATTCCTCTTCTTGTTGTTCCAAACAGTATGAATGCAGAGTACCTCGCGGTTAAAAAGGAAAAGCTAGGCCACCATTTAGAAATTTCTAAAAAATAAGAAAATAAAAAAATAATAAAAAGTTTAGTACTTTCTGGTTACAGGAGGTACGTACGACTTGCTTACCGTAACATTAGTCGTCGTTATTACTGTAGTGGTTTGCTGTACTGGCTCTACCACGATTGGGTTAGCAACCACAATCTTATTGAGGCTCTCCACCAAACTTGTTTTTTCAGATTCAACCACCGGCAGTTTCTGTACTTGCGTTATCAAATCTGAAGCAATCGTACCTTTGTCTTGATCTTCAGGCAGCACTTGTACTACGCTGATCAGATCCTTCACTATGATAGTCTTTTCATCTTGTTCTGGAAGTTTCTGCACTACTTCTACCAGATTCTTGATAGCATTGGTCTTCCCTTTATCTTCAGGCAGCTTTTGCACTTCTAAGACTAAGTCTTGCACCAGAGCTATCTTTTTCTCATCTTCTGGCAGCGTTTTTACTCCCTCGATGGCCAGATTAACAATTTCAGTCTTATCTTTG
>JBBSWK010000115.1:0-2011 GCA_038046325.1 Nanobdellota archaeon
AAATTTTCCAGAAGCTGGGCATTGAGCCGCCTAAGGGAGTATTGCTGCACGGCCCTCCTGGAACAGGATAAACATTATTGGCAAAAGCAGTAGCTTCAGAAACAAATTCACATTTCATCTTGATTAATGGCCCGGAAGTGATCTCAAAATTCTATGGTGAGTCGGAAGCTAACTTACGAAAGAAGTTTGAAGAAGCAGAGCAGAATGCTCCATCAATTATTTTCTTCGACGAAATAGATGCCATTGCTACCAAGCGCGAAGAGACCAAAGGAGATGTAGAGAAACGTGTAGTAGCACAATTGTTAGGCTTAATGGATGGCCTGAAGAGTAGAGGCAAAGTTATCGTTATTGCGGCAACCAACATGCCTAATACGTTAGATCCTGCTCTGCGCCGGCCAGGACGATTTGACCGGGAGATTGAAATTCGCGTTCCCGATCGACGCGGCAGATTGGATATCTTAAAGATTCACACTCGGAACATGCCTCTGGCAAAAAATGTTGCTCTAGAAGAACTTGCCAGAGTAACTCATGGTTTTGTCGGTGCTGATCTGAATTCTTTAGCGAAAGAAGCGGCCATGATTGTGCTGCGAAGGATCCTGCCAGACTTAAAGGTAGAAGGTATTGAAGAGGGGCAGCCTATTCCTAAAGAAATTTTAGAAAAATTGATGGTCACTCAGGAAGATTTCTTAGCTGCATTGAAGGATGTAAGGCCAAGTGCGATGCGGGAAGTGTTAGTAGAGATCCCTGATGTCAGCTGGGAAGATATTGGCGGCTTGGAAGATATCAAGGGCAAATTACAGGAAGCAGTGGAATGGCCGTTGAAGAAGCCGGAAGTATTCAAGCGTTTGGGCATTAGGCCGCCGCGAGGAATTTTATTGTACGGCCCTCCGGGAACGGGAAAAACATTATTGGCAAAAGCTATTGCTAAGGAAAGTGAAGCTAATTTTATACTTGTAAACGGGCCTAGCTTGTTAAGTAAATGGGTAGGTGAATCTGAAAAAGCAGTACGGGAAATATTTAGAAAAGCACGGCAGACTGCGCCTACCATCCTGTTCTTTGACGAAATTGACGCTTTAGTGCCGAAACGGCATTCGGATGGCGATAATAGAGTAGCAGAACGCATCGTCAATCAGATGCTGACGGAAATGGATGGATTGGAAAGCTTGAATGATGTGGTCATTGTTGCTGCTACTAACCGGCCGGATATTGTTGATCCTGCTTTGCTGCGGCAGGGTAGATTTGATCGCATTATCTTAACTCCGGTTCCGGATGTGAAAGGACGGAAGAAGATCTTTGAAATCTATACCGAGAAAATGCCAAAAGCAAAGGATGTAGATATTGATAACTTAGCTGAAAGAACAGAAGGGTACGTTGGCGCGGATATCGAGGGTGTTTGTCGAGAAGCAGCGATGATTGCGTTGCGTGACGATCTACATGTCAAGAATGTTAAAATGGAACATTTCTTAAGCGCTTTAGAAGTGGTCAAGCCCTCTGTGGATAAAGAAACAGAAGAAGTGTACAAGCAGTTGGAAAATTATTTTACTACGGCGAGGGCGAAAGAAATCCAGGAGAAAGCTGCCTATTTTGGGTAAGAATAATAAATTATAGAGAACTTTGCATATAATTGATATTTTTTTGGCAAAGTTCTCTAAGAGACTTTGAAATGGGCGTAATTTTTGCACTGATATAAATCCACTATCGCAAAAATTCCTTTTTTCAAAGTTCTCTATAGGAATTATGAGTTGTAGTGATTTTACACTGTGTTTCTCAGTAAATTAAAATAAAGAAAATTAAAAATAAAGAAAAAATCCTCGTTTTATTCTACATCAAGGAAGAAGAAGTAAGTCTGCACTCCGCCTAAACCAGTTGTGTTAACTGGTACAACTAACTCGTAATCAACCACAGATTGGTTTCTAAAATCCCGCTGCTCTAGTACTATTTTTGTACCAAAGGCAAAATCGAAAGTAGAAACTGGTGTGGCGGTATCAGCAAAGATACTGCTATTGTATAT
>JBBSWK010000116.1:0-2287 GCA_038046325.1 Nanobdellota archaeon
ACAAACCAGCAGCAAAAACGAAAATCTAAATCCTTCCCGCGTTGCTTTATTCCTGAGGAGAAAGGGCCACTAGGAACATTGCAGGTTTTGCAAGAATACTTTAATCATAGATTATAAATTCAGTATCATTTTTCCACTCAACTCCAGTGTAAGTTACTAGTGAATGATTATATTCCTCAGGCAGCGTTATTGTGAGAATGAGACTATAACTAATAACCGCGATAGAAACAAGACTTCTCATCAACATACTATAACAAATTTTATAAAGCAACCACGGTTTTGACTTCTTGGTGGAATATAGGTGAGCGAAGAAAAAAAACTTTCAGAAACTGCCCCAAGTGCTGACGAAGTTATAGATTTTTCTAAGATAAAGCAAAAAGTAAAAGGATTTCTCAAGAAGGGCAAAAATGATCATACCCAAATTAAGTCAGATCAATCTCATCTGCCCTCTTCCCATACCGCAAAACAATCCGACGATTCTCTGTCTTTTGATTTCAACCAAATGAAAGGCACAATGAAGAAACATGCCAAATGGCTTATCCCTTTAGTATGTATTCTTTTCACAGTATTTGTCTCTGTTTATCTGCGAACCATGCCTCAACGCCTGCCCATTGCAGAGCAATGGGCGGAAAACACTGTAAGCACCTATTACCAAGACCTCATCAAGCAGCAAATTGATCAACAGTATCCATATTTGCCAGCGCAAAATAAACAATCGCTGGTTGAAAAGGAATGGCAGAATTTTCAAAAGCAGAATAAAGATGAGTTAGAAATACAGAAAGAAACTATTTCTGAAAAATATCGAGAAGAATTTGAGGATGAGCAAGGGACCATATACCTTTTAGGAATTGATCCCTATCATTTCTATCGGCAGACCAGCCTCGTTCTCAAAAATGGGTTCCCGGGCACCAGCTACTTTGAAAACGGACTCATCAAAGATGACCTTCGGATTGCTCCTCTTGGTGGAGCTTCAGAATGGACCTTTCATAATTGGTTTTCAGCAAAATGGCATCAATTCCTCAACCTATTTGGCGATTTCCCACTCACGTATACCTTCTTCTTTGTAGGAGTTATCTTTTCTGCTCTTACCGTAATCCCTGGATTTTTCATTGGAAGAAAATTAAGTAAAAATAATGTCGGCGGATTTTTTACCGCCTTGCTGTTGGCAGTGACTTCGTTTTTTGTATCAAGAACAACTGGAGAAAGTTCTGACACCGATGTGTACGCCGTCTTCTTTCCCGTACTTATTACTTGGTTATTCTTAGAAGCACTTGACGCAAAAGATCTAAAAAGAAGATTGATATGGATTTCACTTGCCAGTTTTGCCACGGGCTTATTTGCTTTCGCCTGGACCGGATGGTGGTACATCTTTTTCTTCTTATTAGCCACTCTGGGGTTCAAAATACTGTATTTAGTTACCTTAAATTGGAGAGATGTGAAGATAACATTAAAGTCACCAGAGAATAAGCTGTCTTTTATCTTATTTGCTTTATACGCTTTATTTTCTTCTATTTTTGTAAATATGTTTATCTCTTTCAATGAGTTTATAAAAATCTTCTCCGGGCCAACCAGAGTAATCCATCTCAAGGCAGTAGGTGTAGGTGCATATCCTCTTTGGCCAAATATTCGCACTACCGTTGCCGAACTTAAAGCATTTTCCTTCGAGCAGGTCATCACTGCTCTTGGCGGAAAATTATTATTTTTCATAGCCATCATAGGGATTCTATTCTTACTATTTAGAAAAGATGAACAGGGCAAAAGGGAACCGCATCTGGCCTTTTTGTTAGCCTTATGGCTGGGAGCATCATTATATGGAACGACGAAAGGGATGAGATTTATACTGCAGGCAACACCCATCTTTGTTATTACTGTAGGAGTCTGCCTCGGCTTGATCTGGAGTTATGCTTCACAATGGGCAAGTAAACATTTAAAATTAAACGAAAGTATGGCTAAGATTGTAATTTTTTTGCTTCTGGCTATACTACTTATTAACCCTGCCAAAGCCGGCTATGATGAAGCCTATGAATCCCACTCCGATATGAATGATGCCTGGTATAATAGCTTGATCAAAATCAAAGAAGAAGCGCCGCAAAATATAGTCATAACCTCATGGTGGGATTTCGGACATTGGTTTAGAGCAATTGCAGAACGGCCGGTAACTTTTGACGGAGGAAGCCAAACCCCGTGGGGCGCATATTGGGTAGGAAAATCCTTGCTGACCACAGACGAAAAAGCAACCGTCGGCATTGTACGCATGCTCAATTGTGGACAAAACACTGCTTTTGAA
>JBBSWK010000117.1:0-2553 GCA_038046325.1 Nanobdellota archaeon
AATTCCTGACCTGCAAGGACTGCGAATACGACGAGCTGGTGGAAGAGACTTTTGTAGGCCAGCGTACTTCCCAAAAAGCGAAAGGAAGATACACCCCGTATAAAGTAGGTGGGAAGGGAAGGACGAGGAAGAAGTGAATTTCTTCCAGAAACCTTAAAATATATTCTCCACTTTCTAGATAAAATGGTTAAACCTATCCATGGCAAAAATTCAGAGTACTTTGAAGCTATTTTACAGTTACGTGATGTAGCTGATGAAGTGGTCGATTTAGTAGATGATGAAATAGGCCGAAAAGGCATTCCTTTAGCCAAAATCAAGAAAGTTACTAACGGCTATGATTATTACCTCGGCAACAGCAATCTCACTAAGAATCTCGGCAAAACCCTGCAGGAAAAATATGGCGGTGAATTTACAGTGACTGCAACTTTATTCACCAGAAAAGAAGGCAAGCCAGTATATCGTTTAACTGTTCTCTTCCGGGCAGTCCCTTTTAAGAAAGGAGACCAAGTTGAATATCAGGGAGAAACGTTTACTGTTCTTCTGTCTGGCAAGAAAGTGATGCTGCAGCATCTCAAAACTGGAAAGAAAATGCAGTTATGGCATAAAGATATGGGACAAGTGAAGAAGAAGGAATAAGTATATTCATGATTATACTGTTTAGTCAGAACCTTTATATCTTCTACCCAACGGTAATTCTTCATGTTCAAAAAAATTTTTGAAAAAGTATCCACAAAAAAATCCGAGATTAAAAGTTTCTGCATTGTAAGTGCCGCCACTGCCGGTGCGGCTGCGTTGATTGGCTCCTGCAATTATCTGGTTCATCATCAGGTTACAGAAGATTCTCCTACTGAATTTACTCTCTATAAGCAAGATAGCTGGTTTTCCTATAGCAGTGTGGTATTCTTCCACACCAGAAACGATGTTATATTGTATCGCACCGATCCTTTTGGCGTCGGTTCTAGAAGATATAGCGACAGCAATCGTGATGGTATCCTTGATGCGGTAGAAATAGGAACTCCCTTCTTTAGCATCGGCGGAATAGAGGGAACTTTCAACACCAAGGATAATGCTTCTACCCATCCCCACCTTCTGGAAGCAGAAAACAAACTGTATCAGCAGGAACTGCGGGAATTTGCGGAACAATATCAACAACAATATCCGGAAAAATTCAAACAACTTGGCTTGGAAAAAATCTTAAGCCCTTAACGCTGCAACAGGCAAAGATAGTTTTATTTAAATATTATTACATAAAAATTTATAAACACTCGGCAAGGTTCCTATTGTAATGACTTTAATTCCCTATCATCAAGCTAAGGAGATTATTGAAAAAGAAATAGGGTTATATCGTTCTAATACCGAACAACTTCCTGAAATGAAATTTGAAAGGGAAGGAGAAACCACCAAAATTTCGTTTGACGTCCTTAGTCACGCCGATTGGTATAAACTAATTATAAGTATTACTGAAGTTTTAGAAAAAGTAACCTTAAGCGGTTCATCACGCTATACTATCTTGAGCAATGAGCGAATTAATATAACTTTAAGTGATTTTGGAAAAAAGAGCTTTGGTCTTAGAACTAAACCAATATACGAACGATTTAAGCATATCGGGGAAGGATTAACCAGCCAAGATGTTGAAGCAATAATTACTGCGTACAAAGTAGGAAATTCTTTGAAGAGAGAATCATCACCTAAAGAGAAACTTTCTCAACTTGGCGTAAGAATCTATGAAGCTGATCAAAATCTGAGCTGGGATCATCTTGCAGGATACGAAGCGGCGAAACAAGAGATTAAGGATACAATTATCCTTCCTTTGTTAAACAAAGATTTGTATGAAAAAATCACTCAAGGGACAAGGAAATATCATGAAAGTAATCGCGCCAAAGCCGTCCTATTCGAAGGCCCGCCGGGAACAGGCAAGACCACCACTGCAAGAATCATTGGCAGAGAAGTGGAAGTGCCGCTGATCTATGTTCCAGTAGAAAGCATTGTTTCTAAATGGTACGGTGAAAGTGAACAGCGGCTTGCTGAAATATTTGATGCGAGTGCTGAATTAGGAAACTCATTACTTTTCTTAGACGAAATAGATGCATTAGGCCTTTCTCGGGATCAGAAAGTTCATGAAGCTACGAGAAGAGTGCTTTCCGTGTTATTGCGGAAGATTGATGGTTTTGAAACGAATGATAAGACTATGCTGATCGGTGCAACGAATCGGAAAGATGATTTGGATCCTGCGCTGCTTAGCAGATTTGATGTTAGCATCTCCTTCCCCTATCCTACTGTCGTGGAGCGCTCTGCTATTTTTGCAAATTATGCTAAACATCTGTATGCAAGTGATTTCGAAACATTAGCCAAACATTCTGAAAGTCTCTCCGGAAGGAACATCAAGGATATATGTGAGCATGCGGAACGACGCTGGGCTTCCCGGATTATTAAAGGTGAAGCTTTGGAAGAGTTGCCCTCTTTGATGAGTTATATGGCTTCTCTCAAGATGAAAAAGGAAAAATGAAGCTCCCAACCGCCCCAAGGGGCGGGGTATCTGACTAAAATGCTGTG
>JBBSWK010000118.1:0-12626 GCA_038046325.1 Nanobdellota archaeon
GTGTTGGCAACGACTGAATAAAAGAGTTACAGAAATTGACACGCCTAATCCTTAATCAAGAGACGATGGGATTATCTCTCCTGATGGAGAAGGTAACCAAAGCTAAGGTGAAGGATTGCTTTACCGATGAGGAAGGAACTATCTTTTTCGTCGTCGCATCGGGGGAATTAGGAAAAGCGATCGGAAAAGGGGCAAGTAACATCAAGCGTTTGCAGCAGGAATTGCAGCGAAAAATAAGAGTTATCGAGTACCATGAGAATGTAGTTGAGTTCGTCAAAAATATAATTTATCCTCTGCGGGTGCAGTCAATAACCGAAGAGCAAGATGCGGTAGTCATCAAAGAAACCAATAAAAAAGCAAAAAGTTTATTAATTGGTAGGCAGGGGAGGAACTTAAAACTCATCAATAGGGCCGTGAAGCGGTTCTTTAATCGTGAAGTCAAGGCCATATAAACATGGGAAACAAATCAAACGGATTGGCTGCCGCCAAGAAGCTGCAGAGAAGAAGAAAACAATTTAAGTTAGTTTCACGTACAAAATTACGTAAAAAAGTAGATCCATTAAAAGGCTCTTCCCAAGCGAAAGCAATCGTTCTCGAAAAGATCCAAGTTGAAGCAAAGCAGCCTTGTTCAGGTATGCGGAAGTGCGCTCGGGTTCAGCTGGTAAAGAATGGAAAGCAGGTTACTGTATTTATGCCCGGCGATGGAGCTCAGAAGCTTATCAACGAACACGATGAAGTCATTGTAGAACAGATCGGCGGAAAGATGGGCCGTTCCAAAGGAGACTTGCCTTGTATCCGATGGCAGGTTATCAAAGTTAACGATCAGAGCTTAGATGCATTATTGAAAGGCAAGTTAGAGAAAGCAAGAAGGTAAACCCGAAAATGATAACTTATACTGTATTCATCAGAGACGAAGTGAAAGACTTCCATTCAGCTACTGCTGTTGAAAGACACGTAGTTGTTCGTGGTTCTGCACCTTTTGAAGTTTCTGCCTATTTTAATCCAAACGAAAAGGAAGATTTTAATGAGAAAGGTCCTTTTACAAGTAAAAATAGTATGAATTATAATTTAGATCGCATAGCATATGAAATAGTACAATCTCAATTAAACTCAAAAGCAGGAGACTTAGAATTACGAGTTGAATATAAAACTACTCGAGACATGCTGACCAAAGAAGGGAAGAAATTTATTGAATACGGATTAAATGAAGATCAACAAAGACAGCTGAATACCAAAATTACTCAAAAATATGAAGTTGCAAAACAAGAAAGAAGTGCCGCAACTAAAAAAACTAAGTCAAAAAGAAGATCCACTAATCTAATTAGTGATAATAGAGAATAAAACATGACAACCATCAAATTTTTCAACAAATGGAGCGCAGAAGGCGTCACCGTAGCAGATAAAGGACTTGTTCCGTATCTAACTCTTGATCCTAAGATGGCTCCAAAAACTGGCGCGCGATATGCAGGAAATCGATTCCATAAATCAAACACCTTCATTGTCGAACGGCTGGCAGCAAAATTGATGCAGACCGGCCACAAGGGTAAGAAGCATTTCATGAGCTCCGGACACAATACCGGAAAGAAAATCAAAGCTTTGAACGCAGTAAAAAAAGCGTTAGTTAAAGCAGAAGCAAAATTAAAACAGAACCCTTTAGCTATTTTGGTAAAGGCTGTCGAAAATGCTGCTCCTCGTGAAGAGGTCATCGCTATCGAATACGGTGGAGCTAGATATCCAAAAGCAGTAGATGTTGCTCCTCAACGAAGAGTTGATCTAGCGTTGCGAAACATGACTCAGGGAGCATACTTAAAGACATTCAACAAAAAAACTAAAATTGACGATGCTCTTGCTGATGAGATTGTTTCCGCTGCACAATCCAGCGGAAGAAGCAACGCTATCGCTAAGAAGCGCGATCTGGAAAGACAGGCAGCCAGCAGTAAGTAGAACTGAATTTATTCTATCTTTTTTTATTTAACTTAAAATTATTTAATAAAATTATATTTAATTATCATCAATTCTCTTTCTTCCACTTCTTCAAAAATTCATCTTTAAACCTAGTAAATGAACCTTTCTTGATATTCTCTTTCGCTTTCTCAACTAATTGTAACACAAAATGCAAATTATGAATGCTCATCAAGCGTTTAGCTCCCGGTTCTTTCACCTTCATCAGATGGTGTATGTACGCTTTGCTGTACGTCTGGCAGGTATGGCACTTGCAATGCTTATCGATTGGCGTAAAATCATGCTGGTACTTTAACCCGTCAAGGTAGATTTTGCCGTCGCTGGTAAATAATGTGCCATGGCGGGCATTTTGAGTAGGATAGACAGAATCAAAACAATCAATTCCGCGACTGATCAGTTCTAATAATTCTTCCGGGCTTCCTACGCCCATAACATACCTTGGTTTTTCTTTGGTGATGAAAGGCAAAGCTGCATCGACGGCAGCATACATCTCTTCTTTCGGTTCGCCAATAGCTACCCCGCCAATCGCGATGCCGTCAAAATCAAGGGAATTGATGAATTTAGCAGATTCTTCTCGTAAGTCTAGATAGAAATTTCCTTGTACGATACCAAATAATAATTGTTTGGGATGTTGAGAATCTCCTTTAAGCTTTTGATGCCAATGTAATGATTCCTTTCCCCAACGATGCGTGTTTTCCATGGCAATTCTGGCTTCTTCTTTGCTTACGCCGTACCCAGACATATCGTCTAACATCATGGCTACATCGCTGCCAAGAGTTAATTCAATATTCATAATTTTTTGTGGAGTTATAACCACCGGACTGTTATCGAACGGATTCCGAAAATGCAATCCTTTCTTGCTTTTAGTCTGGAACATGCCCCTGGACATCTGGAATCCTCCGCAGTCAGTAAAGATAACTCCTTTAAAATTCATGAATTTGTGTAAGCCGGAGAGCTTTTGTACTGTCTCTACTCCCGGCTTGAAACTCAGTATTAAGGCATTCGAAATTAATGCTTTCACTCCTGCTTTCTGATAGTCGTCAGTAGTGATATGCTTCCCCGTAGCCTTGGTAGCGGCCGGCATAAAGAAGGGTGTTTCTATAGTGCCGTGCGCGGTCTTGAGTTTGCCTACTCGTGCAGTCCCGTCTTGATGGGTTACTTTGAATACCATTCTAATCTCTAGTTTAGCGCATATTTTTTAAATAATACTGTTGTTTTATTCTCAATGATCATCCTCGGCTGCGAACACACTGCTCATACATTCGGAATAGGAATAGTTACCGACAAAGGTAAAATCTTAGCCAACGTCAAAGACAGTTATACTTCTAAAGACGTAGGCATGATCCCTCATGAGATTGCTGAGCATCATGAAAAATGTTCTGAGAGAATTCTCAAAGAAGCGCTGAAGAGTGCAAAAGTTGAATGGAAAGACATCGATTTCATCGCCTATTCTGCCGGTCCCGGTTTGGATCCAGTACTTTGGAGGGGCTATACTATTGTCAGCAAATGGGCGAAAGAGAATCAAAAGAAATTAGTCGGTGTAAATCATTGTTGTAGCCATCTTTCCATCGGCAAGCTCTGGAATAAGATGAAAGATCCAGTCTATCTCTATGTTTCCGGCGTCAACACTCAGGTTATTGTACAAGAATCAAAAAAGGGACAGAAAAAAGAGGGTAAATATCATGTCCTAGGCGAAACGTTAGATATCGGCTTGGGAAATATGCTCGACAAATTTGGCCGCATCTTAGACTTAGGATTTCCCGCCGGGCCGCGCATGGAACAATTGGCTAAGAAAGGCAAATATATTGAATTGCCGTATATTGTCAAGGGAATGGATGTATCCTTTTCTGGATTATTAACCAAAGCTCAACAGTTATTTGAACGAACACAAGCCAGCAAAGAAGACCTCTGCTTCTCCCTCCAGGAAACAGCTTTTGCCATGTGCGCAGAAGTAGCGGAACGTGCTCTTGCTCATTCTGGTAAAAAAGAATTACTATTAGTCGGCGGAGTCGGCGCAAATAAGCGCTTCTGTGAAATGTTAAATTTAATGTGCAAAGAAAGAGGCGCAACATTCTACCAAGTGCCCATGGATCTCGCTGGCGACCAAGGTGCGATGATCGCCTGGGAAGGATATTTGCGT
This sequence comes from Nanobdellota archaeon, assembly GCA_038046325.1. Taxonomy (GTDB): domain Archaea; phylum Nanobdellota; class Nanobdellia; order Woesearchaeales; family GW2011-AR9; genus JACPIL01. The sequence continues at coordinate 4,103 of JBBSWK010000118.1, forward strand.
CGAGACAGTTATGGCGACATGGAAGTTAATCCTCATTGGCGGGCAGATGAAGTGTAACTTAACATTCATCTCTTAGTTCGACCAAATATCCACTAAATCACCACAAGTTTTATAAAGCAAAAAATCCCTATTATTTCTACGTTTTATCGTCGATAAAAGCAATTTCATAAATCTACAAAAATGGAACCACAACCAGACCCAAAACCGACCTCGGAAAATAAGCCCCAAACTGCTCAAAATACCCCTAAAAAGGAGTATGGAGCAGCCCAGATTCAGGTACTGGAAGGCCTGGAAGCGGTACGTAAACGCCCGGGGATGTACATAGGAGATACCGGCCTGCGCGGCTTGCACCATTTAGTCTGGGAGATCGTGGATAACTCTATTGACGAGGCTTTAGCCGGCCACTGCACCAAGATTAAAGTCATCGTCCATACTGATCATTCTATCACCGTTTCTGATAACGGTCGCGGTATCCCTGTCGATATTCATCCTAAATACAATATGACTGCTCTCCAAGTAGCTTTAACTAAACTCCACGCTGGTGGTAAGTTCGATAAAGAATCATATAAAGTATCCGGCGGATTGCATGGAGTAGGTTTAAGCGTAGTCAACGCCTTATCTATCACCCTAGAAGTCCAAGTAAAGCGGGATGGAAAGGTTCACTACCAGAAGTATTCACAGGGAAATCCTCTGGGAGAAGTCCAAGTTATTGGAGATACTCCTGAGACCGGAACTATTGTCCATTTCAAGCCAGATGAGGAAATATTCTCTGAAATAGTATTTCATTATGACATCTTGGCTAAACGCCTCAGAGAATTAGCTTTCCTCAACAAAGGAATCGAAATAGAGCTGGTTGACGAACGTGAAAAGGACAAACATGATCTCTTCAAGTACGAAGGCGGCATCAAGCAGTTTGTCGAATATGTCGACCAAAACAAACAGCCGCTTCATTCAGTAATTTACTTTGAAAAAAGCAAAGATAATATTGCAGTGGAGATCGCCCTTCGCTACAATGCCAGTTACCAAGAAAATGTTTTTTCTTTTGTCAACAATATCAATACCATTGAAGGCGGCACCCACCTTTCCGGCTTCAAGACCGCTCTTACTAGAGTGCTCAACAACTTCGCCAAGAAACTATTCAACGGCAAGGAAATAAAACTTACCGGCGACGATATGAAGGAAGGTTTGACGGCGGTCATTTCCGTGAAAGTTCCTGAACCATTATTTGAGGGGCAAACTAAAACCAAATTAGGAAACAGCGACGTCTTCGGTATTGTCAGTTCGGTCGTCAATGATGAATTAAACACTCACTTCTCAGAAAATCCTACCTCTGTCAAAACCATCATTGGAAAGTGCATCGACGCAGCTCGTGCTCGAGAAGCAGCCAGAAAAGCTCGTGAATTAACCAGAAGAAAAGGCGCATTGGACGGCGCAGGACTGCCGGGAAAATTAGCTGACTGCAGCAGCCGCGATGTTGCTAAATGTGAAATATTTATCGTGGAAGGAGATTCCGCCGGCGGCAGCGCTAAACAAGGCCGCAACCGGGAATTCCAAGCCATACTTCCATTACGAGGTAAAATTCTCAATGTAGAAAAAGCGCGCTTACATAAAATCATGGAAAATAGAGAAATTATTGCTATGATCATTGCTCTCGGCACGGGAGTTGGAGAAGAATTTGACCTGGCCAAATTGCGTTATGATAAAGTAATTATTATGACTGATGCCGACGTAGATGGATCACATATTATGACCTTGCTGCTTACCTTCTTTTACCGCCACATGGCTCCCCTTGTTGAAAAAGGACATGTCTACATCGCTATGCCGCCATTGTATAGATTGCAGAAAGGCAAGCGAGTTGAATATGTTTATTCTGACGCAGAGAAGAGCAAAGTGGCAGCAGAGATGGGAGGGGAAGTAGGCATACAACGCTACAAAGGTTTGGGAGAAATGAACAAAGAACAGCTTTGGGACACTACTATGGATCCTTCGGTACGAAAGCTTAAACAAGTCGCGGTAGAAGACGCCATCATCGCTGACCAGACTTTTACTATCTTGATGGGCGATGAAGTCGAGCCAAGGAGAGAATTTATTGAGAAGCATGCTAAGGAAGTTGTGAATTTAGATATATGAATATGATCCCAATCTGTACCTGCAACGAAGACAATAGATTCCTACAACGATACTTTTATAATACAACCACTTATTTTGAATAACATTAATCTTCAGGAGGAATTAAAATGGCAGGATTTGATAAAAGTCTAGATAAAGAATTGTTTTCCAAAGCAGTAGAGTTCGAACGCTCTCGGATTACCGTAGCCGTCTTTGCTTACAACAACGGAATTCCAAAATTACAATTAAGCAGGGAAACCAAAGGTTCAGACGGAGAATATGCCTTCGCCAAACTAGGAAGATTGCTTAAGAGCGAGTTAGAAGCGATCCTACCTCTGATTGAACAAGCGATGAAGCATCTTTAAATTTAGTAAAACAATTTTCCTTTCTTATCCATTCTTTTTTGTATCTCTTCGGTCAATTTCTGCTGATACACATCTATTTTTCCGGAAGTAGCCAGATGGTGGTGCTGCAGATAACGCTCGATAGACTTCAGATCCCCTTCCACTACCCCATAAGTCGTAAAGAGATGTCTCTTAAAAAAATCCAGCACCATCCTTTCGTGGATCCTTCTGTTCCAGAGAGAAACTGCATCAAGCCCATTCCTGCTTTTTACATAACGTAACTTGTAAGTGCCCCGGGGAAATACTACCTCAAAGAGAAACATGCTTCTCTTCATATGAAAAGCAGAAGTCACCACTGTAATTTTTTTCAGCCCCAGCTGATCGATGATCTTGCGGCAGTAAAAGGCATTCGATAAAGTATCCTTGGATAATGCTTCAAAAATTATTTTTTCTGCCGGCACTCCCTGTTGCAATAAGTATCTTTTTCCCGCCTCAGCTTCTGAAATAGCAGAAGGCAGATGGTTTTTTCTATAAGTGAAACCAGAAGCGCAGATGATATAATCAAACCTATCCTGAATCTTGAGCCCTTTATCGTAGCGTAATCTGCTCTGCTTATTCAGCTCCTGCTGCTCATCCAAACCGCCGCCAAGAATGATAAGGCACTTCATAGAAAACATTACAAAAAATAACTTTATAAAACTTAAGAAACTAAATCTTCAAACTGGTAACTTTACTTACCCCATCTTTCATACTAACTCCAAAGAGAGTATCTGCTTCAGAAATGATTGAATCATTGTGGGAAATTACAATATACTGCGCTCTATCTGCGTAACTCCTAATCAATTTCGCCAGAATTTCAGAATTCTGTTTGTCCAAAGCAGCATCAATTTCATCCAAAATGTAGAAAGATGCAGGCTGGTATTCCTGGATAGCAAAGATGAAAGACAATGCGGTCAAGGTCTTCTCCCCGCCCGATAAGGACTTGATGTCCATAAATCTATTCCCGGTCAACCGAACTTTTATATTAAGGCCGGCTTCGAAAGGATTCTCGGCATTCTCCAATTCCAAATAGGCTTTCCCTTTAGTGAAAAGAGTGCTAAAGATCTTCTGGAAATGGTCGTTAGCCTGGTCAAAAGTCCGCATGAAATGTTCCTTTTTCTTGGTTTCAATCTCATTCATTAAAGCTAGAACATCAGTTTTCTCTTTTCCTAATCCTTCCTTCTTCTCCAGCAGTTTGTTGAATTCCACTTCTACCTGTTCATACACTTCCAATGCTTTCATGTTGACTGCAGACATCTGACTGAGCATCACTTCAAACTTGCTGATTTCCTGTTTTAATTCTTCTACTGATTTATGTTCCAGCAGCTGCACTCCTTTATATCTAGCGAATTCTTCCTGCAATCCAGCTAACTTCGCTTTTACTTCTGCATTTTTCAGTGAAATTAAATTTACCCCCCGTTCACAGTCCCTGCTTTTCTCCCGTAAGCTTTCAACTTCATGTTCTGCTTTACTTACCTCAGCACTTAATTTTTCCCGAGTGGCAAACAATCCCTTGTAGGAAGAATAAAACTCTTTGCTTTCTTTTTCCTTGACTTCCAATTCTTTCTCTTTACCTTGAATGCTGGCAGTTAACTTTGCAATCTCAGCAGTAAACTTCTGCTCTTCTTTATCATGCTGTTTGGAAATCTCCTTGATCTTCTCTTTCTCTGGAGCAAGCATCTGCTCCATTCTGTTCAATATATTCTTCAAATCGCTTTCCATGCGCAGCGTATCTTCCCGGCATTTCTGCCGTGAATCCTCAAAGGCGCTTAATTGCGCTAATAGCCGCGGATCTCGCAACTGGTTGACTTCCAATCGTAAGGCTTGCTTTCTTGATTTCAACTCAGCCAATTCTTTATTCAAAGCCGTGATATTTTTCTGCACCATAGCAAGCGAGGCATCAACTTCTTTCAGTTTTGCCTGCAATTCTTTCTTCAGCTCGGTCGAAGCATCTAAGTCATGAGTATCCAGATGCAATGATTTCTCTAACTTTATGACTTCCGCTTCCAATTCTGCCCGGCTGGTTCGCAGCACCGTGATCTCCTGAAGATTCACATCGCGTTTCTGCTCCACACTGGCAATAACTCCTTGCCACTCTGCGAATTCTTTTTCTACTTTCTCTAATTCTTCCAAGGAATCTTTTTCCTTAAAGCCTAAAGACGCTTTTCGAGCAGAAAAACCACCGCGCATCACCCCGCTTTCTTCCGCGAGGCTTCCATCCAGAGTAACCATACGCGTAGTTCCAATCCCAATTTTACGAGCAGAATCAAGATTTTCTACCACCAAGGTTTTTCCAAAAACATAGGCAAATGCTTTCTTGTACTGAGGTTTGAAGGTAACTAAATTTAATGCAAAATCGTGTGCTCCAGCTTTTTTCAATTGCTTTTGATCTTCGGCAGTGATCTCATTATATCGTATCTTATTAAGAGGGATAAAAGAAGCTGAACCTAATTTGTTTTCTTTAAGGTAGGCGATGCAATCCGCAGCGGTCCCATCATCTTCCACTACGATATGATTCATCCTTGCTCCGGCAGATGCTTCCAGAGCTTGAGCATATTTTTTATTGACCTGCCCCAATTCAACTACTGTGCCGTGCACACCTTTGAACTTCTTTTTATTTTCCAAGATGCTGCGCACTGCTAAATCGGTCGCCAAATTAGCTTGATAAGTCATAGTCTTGGCATTTAACTGCGCTTGCTTTTCCTGCACTTCCACTAACTTTCGCCGGGCATTCCCTAATTGTGAGGCATAGCTGCTGTCTTGTTCCAGGCATTTGTTTAATTTCAGAGTGGCATTCTTGAACTCATTCTTATGCTTCTGCAGCACTTCCATCTGCTGTTTATTTTCTTTTTCTACTTCCCTAACTTTAGCGATGCGCTGGTCAAGGCTGTTGAGCTGAAATTCTAACTGATCCTTCTCCCGCAGCATCTCCTGCTGTTTCTGCCGTACTTGCTGCGCTTCTTCCTGCTTCTGTTCGACCAGGATATCTTTTTGCTCCATCTCTTTTTCTAATTCCTGAGAAGATTCAATATTGTTCTTCTTCTTGAATTGAGCAATATTCTTTTCTAATTCTTGCAATTCTTTTTGTTTGACATTGATATTCTGCTGCAATTGTTGCTGCTGCTTGTCCTGCGCGGAAGCTTTTTCATTCAGCTCATCCATCTCTACTGCGAATTGATCTTTTCTCTGCTTGATCTTGTTGATCTCATCCTTCAAAGTAGAAACCCTGGTTTTTTCTTCTGCCAAAGAAACTTTCAAATCTTCGATCTGACGATGGACTTTCAGCTGTTCTTTCTCACCTTTCTGCTCAATTTCTTTGTTGATGTTCGCGATCTGAACTTTATGTTCCTCTGCTTTCTTTCGTAAGCCAGTAACTTTTTCTTCCAGACCCTTGATTTTCTCTTGTTGCCTGGCGATCTCTGCATCGTGAGCATCTTTGACTGCTTCCCGTTCTTCCATTTGCACGTGGATGTAGGTAGCTTTGTTAGAATCGATCCGATCTTTTAATTCTTTAAACTTCATGGCCTGATCGCGGTCTTTCTTCAATTCTTTAAGGTACGTTTTTCGTTCAGCTAAAATGATCTCTGCATTGTTGAGTTTTTCCTCTACCTTCTGCAATTCTAAAAGCGCTTTGTGTTTTTTTTCTTCATACACAGAAACATCGCTGATTTCTTCGATGATCTTCCGCCGTTCCATGGTCGGCATGTCTACGAAGCGAGTAATATCTCCCTGCAGGATGATGTTATATCCGTCCGGATTGATTTTAGCGGTGGCTAATAAGTCTAATACTTCGGTACGAGTTTTCTTTTGCCCATTAATTCTATATATACTTCCGCCATCTTTGGTAATGGAACGATTGATCACTACCTCCTGATCACTGACTGGAAAGGCCTTATTCTTATTATCAAAGGCGATTTCTACATACGCAGACGTTGCTGGTTTCTTGTCCTTGCCTCCGTTGAAAATTAAGTTAGAAGCCTTTTCTGCGCGCATGGATTTGGCAGATAAACGTCCTAAGACAAAGCACAGAGCATCTCCTACATTGGACTTCCCAGAGCCGTTTGGTCCCAGAATACAGTTATATTTTCCGTCTAAAGGGACTTCCGTTTTATGGGCAAAGCTCTTGAAGCCGTGGATGGCAATCCTATTGATGATAGTCATTGTAAAGGTCCTCTTTTCGGGTAGAATGTTTCATTTTGGCTTTATAAAGGTTTCTGATAGGTAAAGATTATTTTGTGAGCATTAGCTTACTTACGCATTTGGCGGTGCGACGGTCTCGCTTTGCGAGCATGAAAATCAACAGGGATTGATTTTCAGCTCTGAAATGTGGTAGTTTCCACATTTCATGAGCCCTACTCGGCATCCCGTAGGGAGCATGAAAACAAACAACGATTTGTTTTCAGCTCTGAAATGTGGTAGTTTCCGCATTTCATGAGCAACCCCTGCCTCGCCGCACGCCAGGGATTCTTTTAGCAAAAATAAATAAAGACACTAATCATTCTCAAAACATGAGCCTCGATCTAGACTTTATCTTATTAGCTGTCGCCGGAGGAGCAGCAAGTTATTTCACCGTGGAGAAGTTTAAGAGTCAAAGCATACGCAAAGCAGCCGATAGGATGGTCTTTGATTGCTGTGTCAAACGCATCGATGGGGAGCTGCTGGAACCGCTTAAAAAAGAAGACTTCAAAGTTACCGGATACCACTCCTATAAAGCCATTGAACGCTACAACAAGATCTATAATGCACTACACCAACTCGATGCCAATGCTGCTTCTCGAGAGATCGAGAAATTGTTTAAGGTTGAGTGATTAGGCCGTTAATTCGATCTTCTTTTTATTCTGCCCTTCCATCTGACTCAATTTTTCTATCACTCATTCTTTCTTCCTCGTCACTTTTCTTCCCAGCTTATGCGCTAAATGCAATGGCTCCGGCAATTTGTGCGGAGGCATGATCAGCTTAGGAATTATCTCCTGCACCGTCTGCAAAGAGACGTTATGCCCCGGAGAGACAAATAAAGGATTAGAAAAATCTTTAGTCTTGATTTCAAAACCAAGCACTGCTTCATTAATCGTTATCTTTCCATCCTGCAGATTTCCATACGTCAATTTGTCCTGCACACCGATGGTAGGCAGATTTAATTCCAAACCCAGATGCGCAGCAATGCCTAATCTGCGCGGATGTAATATCCCTTCACCCTTCACCAGCAATACATCCGGTTCTTCTTCCAACTGATTAAATGCTTCAATAATAGCTGGCATTTCTCTGTAAGCTACAAGTCCAATTCTGTGAGGAAGCGGATTATCTAACAAGTAGCTCTTTTGTTCCTTGACTTTGAAAGAAGGAAATTCGCAGACCACGACAGTAGCTAATAATTTAGTGCCCAGAACTTGGCATTCTGCTGCGCCGATAGTCTTTATTTCATCGAAAGCATCTTCTAATTTAATGCGGTATGATAATTTTGCTTGTTCCCGTTTAAGTTCGAGGAGGTCCATTTTCAGTTACTGTAAAAAAGTAATTGCTTCATTTTAAATATTGATGCCAACTCCAGCATTTCTGTCCATAGTCTCTCCTGTTCTTACCAATTATAATCAAAAAAATTCTTTTCCTCTACATTCAATCCTAACTGTTCCGCTTCTTCTTGCTTCATTCCAGAAAATACTCTTATTTTGTAGACTAAAGTTGAAGGATTACAATCTCTCCAGCGTTTAAATCTGATATTGATTCCCCGCACATACCCAATCATTTCTTCTTCAAAATCTAACATGTTGTTCCCCTCCCTTTTCTATGTTAAAAATCAAATACTTATTTAAAAACCTTTCTAAAATAACCACTTAATAGTAATTACTCAAACATAAAAAGCCTTTCCACCTACTTTACAAAATGCCAACAAAAGAGTGGTGGTGGGGAAGATCTGCCAGCGTCGATTTGCACTACTGCGACCCCAAATTAGTAAAAAGTCCCCGTGCAATCAGGCGTTTTGTCCGCCAATTAACCAAAACATTGAAGATGCATAGGGTAGGCCCGACCGAAAT
>JBBSWK010000119.1:0-1996 GCA_038046325.1 Nanobdellota archaeon
GCCAGGGGTGTACGAAGTTACTGTTTTAGCCACCAGTTCAAAACCGCTGCGTATTCCGGAAGAAAAGCGTTGTTCCACTCTTTTAACCTGTTTTACCTATGAGCAGCAAGTTATTGAAGAATTGCTGATGGGAAGATTGCAATGGGACCAGCCTAAAACGTACTTGACCATTACTCCTGAACAATTATACAGCGCCGATAAAATTACCTTCAATGTCCTGGCCTTCAACTTAGAAGGCGTTCCGGAACAAGAACATGTCCGTATCTTAGAAGACTTAAATATCATGGCCGCCTTGGGCAATTTATCGCAACAACTGCGGCCGCAGCTGGAGCCGGTCTTTGAATAATAAACTGAAAATATAACTCATGAAACAACAAAACGCAAAAAGCATCTGGAGTATGGTCGGTTTGTTTATGGTAGTGTTAGTGCTGAGTATGCCGGTGTATTCTGCCAGCGCGTTAGCTGCGTCAGTGCAGATAACCAAAAACTCGGGAGAGGCAGGCATAGAACAGCATATCGATGCGCAAGGTGATGTCTGGACTGTCGAAGCTTTAGTTTCTGGTGCAGGAACCGGTAATGCTACCGTTAAACCAGAAGATGTCAAAATTAAGATCGGCGACAACCAAGCTTCCTTCACTTCTTGTTCGCCCAGCAGCTTAGGGGTCTTATGTAAATATATCAGTCCGTTAACTGACGGCATACAAGAAGGAGAATATGCTTTCCAAGTGATTTATTCATTTATGAATTTAGCGTTGAAACTTGAATCTGCTTCCTCTGGCGATGTAATTAAAGCAGATGGTTCTGCTCCGCAGATATTTTTTTCCCCTGGAAAAGTAAGCCAGGGCAAAGATGGAAAAGTAAAGATAGATTTCACCGTGAACGATAAAAAATCAGGTGTTCCTTCTGCCGGCTTGAAGAAAATAGATATTATTGACGGCGATACGGGAACTGTTCTGCAAACTATTGATCTTCCGACGGGGAAGGAAACTTTTAGCTATGTCAGTGATGCAGGATATGAAGGAATCTTACAAGCTACTTTAAACGGCGAAGGAACCAAGAGATTAAAAGTCCGCGCGGAAGATAATTTAGGGCATGTTTCGTTTAGCCCATCGGTGTCCTTCTTCGCTGACTTTGTCAAACCAGTTATTGGAAATGAACTTAATTTTACCAAATATGGGCAATTTATTGGGCAGTTTGCTTCTTCTACTGATATACAAGTAGATGTAGTTGAGAAAAGTGTTCCTGCTGTTAGCGGTTACTCACAACAAGCCGATCTTGACGGTGATCAAGCAAGCTGCGAAGCGGATGCCGATGTTGATGATGTATGGCATTGTACTTGGAGTAATGTAAAAGTTAATCCCGCCGGCACTGTGACCGTGTTAGTGAAAGTTACCGATGAAAAAGGCAATGTTGGCGAGAAAAGTTTGTCATCTTCATTTGTGGTTGACAATTTTGCGCCGGCCATTACGTTCTTTGGCACGGTAAAGCAGTTTGAAGGGAAGAGTTATCTGAAAAGCGGCGAGAATAGAATTATGTTGAAAGTAGAAGATCAGGGTGCCGGTATAAGTAAAGAGGGCATCCGCGCTAATCTGGCAGGATTTGGATTAAGCAATCTTGCGGAACCAACCGCTTGTGAAGAGAAAGCAGGAATTTTAGAATGTTATTGGGATGTTGATGAAGAGATCAATGAAGGAGTTTTAACTTTCAGCTTGTCCCGATTCCAGGATAATGTCGGCAATGAAGGTCTTGCGCCAGAATCAGAATTTGTGGTTGATAATACTGGGCCGAAAGTGGAATCCCTGGAAGTATTTGGTGTTTCTGAAGTAGGTGATAAGGATTATTTCCAAAGCAATGATCGATTTAAGTTAGTGTTCAAAGTTTCTGAAGCGAGTGGATTGCGCGTGTTAGTGAATGTGCAAGATCTATTATTAGATGCCGAAAACAAATATCCTGCCAATGAATTTATTGACGAAGAGGGGTGGGTTATTTTTACTGA
>JBBSWK010000120.1:0-2169 GCA_038046325.1 Nanobdellota archaeon
GGACTAATATTCAATGCCTGGTCGGAAAACAAGATCAATCTGAAGCACAAATTGTTGATAATATTTTGACCGTTTACCAGACCACCATCAAGCAATTACCTAACGAAGCTCACAACGTGAGAGAAATACTACTCAAAACAACTATGGGTAAACCAGTGAAGGTCTAAAATCATGGCAAGCGAGCAAAAAAAACAACTTGTACAACAACTAACCACTGATCTAGACCAGTATCCAATAGTGGGCGTGGTTAATCTTCAACATCTTCCTGCTCAGCAATTACAGGTTATGCGTTCTATGCTTAAGTCGAAAGGCGTTAAATTAAGCATGGCCAGAAAGAAGCTTTTGTATCTTGCTCTTTCTCAAGCTAAGAAAAAGAATTTGGACCAGTTGAGCGCCAAGATAAAAGGAATGCCTGCTCTTTTATTTACCAAAGAAAATCCTTTCGCCCTCAACACCCTCATTGTTAAAAATAAATCTGAAGCGCCTGCAAAAGCCGGGCAAACTGCGCCCAAGGATATCGTCATTAAAGCTGGGCCTACCAGTTTTGCTCCTGGCCCGATAATTTCCGAGTTAGCCGCAGTGGGAATAAAAACCAAAGTCAACGCCGGAAAATTAGAAATTATTCAGGATGTCACGGTCGCTAAGGAAGGCGATATCATTTCTGCAAAATTAGCAGAAACCTTAAAGCGCCTGGATGTTAAGCCCATGGAAGTAGGATTAAACCTGGTAGCAGTTTGGGAAGAAGGTTTAGTATTTGATTCCAAGCAGTTACATATCGACGAAAAAGAATATGCTCAAAACATTGCCCAAGCTGCTACTTGGGCTATGAATGTAGCCGTAGAAGCAGCCTATCCAACTTCTGAAACCACGGAGTTGTTGGTTCAGAAAGCATTCCGTGAAGCAAAAGTAGTTGGAGTTGAGTATGCGATAGTAAATAAGGATACTGGTGATGAAATCCTTGCACGTTCAGAAAGGCAAGCTCTTTCACTTAAGAGGGAAGCCAATCTATAACATAAGTAAAACCAAGTAAAATAAGTAAAAACCAATCATAGGAGGAAAACAAAATGGAATACATTTACGCCGCAATGTTGCTTCATAAAGCAGGTAAGAAAGTCACCACCGACGCAGTTAAAGCAGTTTTAACTGCCGCAGGTGTGCAGGTTGACGAAACCAGGGTTAAGGCGCTGGTTGCTGCCCTAGAAGGAGTCGATATTGACGAAGCAGTGAAGAAAGCAGCTACGGTTACCGCTGTTGCTGCTGCTCCAGCTGCCACAGGTCCAGCTCATGCTGGAGAAGCTAAGAAAGAAGAGAAGAAGAAAGAAGACAGCAAGAAAGCTGATGAATCTGCCGCTGCAGGTTTAGGCGCTCTCTTTGGATAAATCAAAAAAGCAGAAATCAACTTTTTTCTTTCTTTTTATTTTATTTTTTATTCCAATAAAAATATAAAAGAGTGAGGTTATATCTCTGCTATCTTCAAAAATGGAATCGTATTCTCCTACCGAAACTGAATTACGGGAAGAACTGAAGGAAAAAAGAAAAGAACTTTCTGCTCTTCGGCCTCAATTGAACTTGATTCATGAGCAAAAAGAAGCACAATATCAACAGCTCCAGGCCCTGTGGACATCTATGAAATCATTTCTGGCCCAAATAAGTTCTCTCAAAAATGAGCGAGATCAATTGACCAAGCAAGTAAAAGAATTAAAACAACAACGTGACAGTTTCAATACCCTCACCAAGGAAAAGGCTGCTTTGAAAGATGAAGCTTATCAGCGTAAAAAAGAATTAGCTGGGAAACTTGACGCCAAGTCCGATGCAAGAAAGAATCCTGCTGAACTTACCTCTTTCATACGAAAATTAGAATATAAGTTGGAAACAGAAGTGATGCCTTTCACTCAGGAAGAAAAACTACGTAAGCAAGTGAAGGGATTACAAGCCCAGCAAAAAAAGTTGAGTGAATTAGGAGAAGCATGGAAGGTAAGCACCGAAACTGCTGCTGCCGCCGCCCAGGTGCGCCATAAGGCCGAGCAATTACATCAAGAAGTGCAGCATAAGGCAGAACTCTCCCAGCAAAAACACCAACAGATTAATTCTCTCTATGATCAGATGAAGCAATTACGTGAGCAAGAAAAGCCGATCTTGGCTAAACATCAAGAGCTGCGGAACCAGTAC
>JBBSWK010000121.1:0-7508 GCA_038046325.1 Nanobdellota archaeon
TATCGAATTGGATAATATATGAGGCTCTTCAGCAGATATTTCAATCCATGCTTGGTTATGATTTTCTCTACGGACTTGTGATGCGAGAACATAGCCAGACGGGGAGTGATGCGCTCCAGCATCGGATACCGTTCTTTCAATAACATGAATTTGCTAATTAGCCCTAAAGATACCCACGGGATGTTCAAGATATTCTGCCCTTTATATTCAAGGAAGAGATGTTCCTCATTTACTTTGTTCAGGAAATCATACTGGTGGCCATGTTCTGCGTGGATGCCTTCTTGGTTGTAGTAGAAGGAAAATACGACATTATCTGAGCTTTCTAAAAGTACTTTGATTTGTTCCTGTACTTCAGGATGAACTAGGTCGGCATCATGATTGCCAATGATAAAAAAGATCCGGTTTTTCTTTTCCTGCGCGAATCGTTTCAATGCTTCGAAGACCGGAGTGTGGGCATGGTAGATAAGCCGTAATTTCGCTAAGGAGATCTCAGCATTGATATGCCGCGGATAGGATGCAACATTGTTGACGATGTAAGGGCATTTCAGGAAGTCAAAGGTATCTCCATTGAGGACTAAATCTACGGGAATGTTCTTGTTGCAGAGCGAGTAGATGAGTTTTGCCAGAGTTTTATCGCTAATAAAATCGTCGGTTAAAGTGCCGCCCCCCATTTCAATGTCTCCGAGAATGATTATTTCTTTTTTCATGGAGAATCATCCTTTTCCCCGTTAACTACATTAACTTGTGTTTTAAGATTCTCCAGAATTTTAAGCAAGTCTTTCAGAGGATTATTTTCTATCCTTTCCTTAGCTTCTTCAAATTGTTTTTGGGAAATAAACTCATATTCGTGTAGCAAAGTGAGAGTTTGAAGATATTTTTCTGATTGCTGTAGCCGTAGATCGTACCAAAAGGAAGGGTTGTAGGCTTTTGGTACATATGTTGCCACATTTTCAGATTCTGAAGTTGCTCCATAAGGAACAACAAAACCATCCTTTGGGCCATTTGTATCATCAATCCAAGTGTTTTTGTTGCTTAATACTGGTTTTGCTTCCAGGTGATATGAATCCCCAAAAATCTTTGCCAGTTTTTCTTTAAATTTGTTAGGAGTTCTATGGTATTTAAGATGAGCTAATTCGTGGGTTACTACTTCTATAGTATTGTTTAGTATATTTATACTTGCTCCTGGAGATGTTGCCAATCCGTCATAATCTAAGAATGGCTTGACTAAAGGTGAAGATCTTACTGTTTCCGAATGCAGCACTATCTTTTGGCAATGGTTCAAAAGAGCAGGATTTTGGTCATACACTGTTTGCAGATGCTGTGCTAATTCTTTTTGTCGATCTTCATTGGAATCACCTTCGTAGTCGATGCCAAACTGTTCTTCAATTATTTTCTCGGTGGGAGTAGTAGTGAAGGAATCAGTTGCAGTGTAGTAAATATGAGGAAAAGCGGTAGGATATCTAGAATGAACAAACACAGCCGCTTCAGCGATAGCTAGTGCTGCACCAGCGATAATTACTTTTTTCTTTTCCTTTATTTTTTGTATAAAACTCATTTTCTTTTCATCAGCTCATCTATCCAATCCCTTTTAAAATCTTGGGCGGTTTGATATCGATCTTTCGGCTTCTTAGCTAGACCTTTCTTTAAGATTAAGTTTTGTCGGGGAGTTATGTAAACATTATTAGTTATATCCGGAATATTCTCCAGTATCTGCCGTTGTATAACTCTAAGGTAATCCTCACCATCGATGGGAATGATAGGATAATGTCCAGCTAAGAGACGATAAAGTATAGTTACCGCACTATAAATGTCGCTACGTGGATCGCATTTTTCTCCAAAGCATACTTCTGGTGCCATATATAGGGGCGTACCAATGATCTTCCCTTCTTGGTATTGGTCATGGTGATCGGTGCGGGTAGCAAATTCAAAATCAAATAACTTAAAATTCACATCCACCCCTGACTCTAAAGTGTTAACGGTTATTTTTTCAATTGTCGGATTAGTGATATCTACCAGCACATTTCTACTCTTTACATCCCGGTGCACTATGTTGAGTTTATGTAAGGCCTGTAAGGCATCAAAGAGATCGACTGTAAGTGCCAAAGTTTGACTTGGTTTTGGAACACCATCTATTTTGCCTGGTAAGGTATACAAATCTCCTCCGCGTACGTAAGGAGCAATCATAGTTTTTACTTCATCAAGAAACGTATGGGCAAGTAAAAAATTATCTTTATATGGAGCGCCACTAATAATTCTATTTTGGGTTTCTTTATCTCGATTGAATTCTTCTTGGTCCTTGAACTGTTTGATAACGACATCGCGTCCGGTTGCTTCGTCTTGAGCCTTGTACACTATTGTTCTCTTTGAGCTATGAAGTTCCTTATCATAAATGTAACCGGAGATAACCATGATTGCCGGTGGATCTGATTTTGTTTCCCTTGCCGGGACAGAAGGCTTATCCCTCTCATCCGGCCTAATTGAGCTAGGGGGAATTCTGGTTGGAACAGAAGCTCCCGCTACTGGAGAATCCTCTACGTTCATTTTATCAGTTTTGTCTGAGTTCATTTTCTTTGCACCATTCTTGATTCTTCAATTAGTTCTGAATCATCTACTTCAAATATTCCTCTATCGCGCATTCTACCAGATGTGATTTATTCCTATAACTATTGCTATCCCGAAGCTTCTCGCGAAGCTTGTTCATGGTCTCCTCTTTCAGTGAAAAGCTGACGGTAAGTCTCATAGTTCCTATTAAAACCTATTAGTTCTTTATAAATGTTATCATTTTAATTACTAAATAGTAGTTACTTAGAAAAGTATTATAAAGCTCCCTCATATAGAGGAGGTTATGGCACTAAACGTGAATATTATTGAGGGAACGCCCCCTGCAGAAAAAGGAGATAGCTACGTCGCCTGGGACGACTATGAAGTCAGCTCTACTTCTTTATGGACCGATGGAATAGGCTCTTGCGTAGCAATCGCCCTCTATGTCCCAGAATTAAAGATAGGCAGCTTGGCCCATATCAGCGGTGTTCGGTGCCCTAGCATAATCCCAGAAACGATGTATCCGGAAAATATTGTAGATACCCTGGCTTCAAGATTGAGCAAATATAAGATGGAAGCATCTTTAGCAGGAGAAGATGGCAAAAACGATATTTCTAAGATAGTCAAAAGAAGTTTACAGGCTTGGAACATCCCCTTGGTCGGAGAAGATCTAGGCAGTTTTGGCGGTACCCGAGGGAGAGAAGTTCATTTCGACTGCCAAAAGGGAGAAGTTACTATATACAGATTACCACCATTATTCTAATAAAACTCTTTTTCATCGAAATATTTAAATAGATTGATACTTTTTAGGTATCAACTGATAACTATGCCTAAACTAGAATTGAAAGAAACAGAATTAGTACAGAAAGAAGATCATAAAGTTAGAAGATACCCTAACCTAAACACGGTTTTGATGGTAGAAGATTTCTTTAAAGCTCATCGCGATATGCCCCTTAAACTTTCAGAGATAAAAAAACAACTTCCAAAACAAGTGATGCATGAAACAATTAAAGTCATTCTGGAATATCTCTGGAGAAGCGGAAAAATTATATACGGCCCTAAAGGAGCGCAATGGATTTACAGCGAGCCGGAGCATCTCCGCACCATGTTAGAAGATACCTTGGAAGTGTAATTAATAATGTTCTTTGGAAAGGAAGTACGAGTTCAATTGAAAGGACAGGCTAAAGAAGCTTACCTTGAACTAAAGAAAAGAAATGATAAAGAAGCGCAAATATTGCTTCGTTCAATCGATCGGATCATTGAAATCCTCAAACAAAATCCACAGTTCGGAGATCCAATTAGAAAACAGCTGATACCAGAAAAATTAGCAGCGCTGGGAATTCATAATTTATATCGTACGGAATTGTCTAATTATTGGAGGATGCTTTATACCCTTGAAGGAACGCAGGTAGAAATATTTTGTTTTGTATTGAACATAACAGACCATAAAGATTATGATAAATTATTTGGCTACAAGAAATTTTGAGTGAACTAACCTAATAACTTCTTCCAAAATAAAACCAAGTCCTCATCAGTTCCGTACAAGCGAAGCACTTCTGCTCTTTCATCTTAGGCTGTTCAAACGGTGAGTTTAATGATTTTGCGCCAGTCTTTTCTTTGAACTTCTCTTCGCATTTCTCAGTCCCGCACCAGGGGACAAAAATAATCTTGCTGGCATCGATGGCTTTCTGGGCATCCTTTAAATTTTCGACTTTGACGATACTTTCTTTCAGGAACTTTTCCGCCTTGGCATACAGATCCTGCTGCATCTGTTCTAAAATTAATCTCACTTCGGTATCCAGAGCCGCAAAAGGAAGGGCTTGTTTTTCTCCGGTATCCCGTCTAGCGACCATTGCTGTTTTGTTCTCAAGATCTTTAGGACCTAGCTCGATGCGCACCGGAACGCCTTTCATCTCCCACTCGTTGAACTTCCAGCCAGGAGAATAACCATCCCGATCATCAAGATGCACAGAGATGCCTTTGCTTTCTAACAGCTGTTTTACTTTCTGTGCTTCTTTCAGCACTTTCAATCGAGAGTCATCAAATAAAATAGGAACGATAACCACTTGCGTCAATGCTAATCTGGGTGGAAGCACTAAGCCTTTATCATCTGAATGCATCATGATAAGAATTCCTAACAATCTTGTCGTGATTCCCCAAGAATTCTGCCAGACATGCTGCGTTCTTTGTTTATCATCTTGAAAGGTGATGTTAAAGGCTTTAGCAAAATTCTGCCCCAGATGATGCGAGGTGCATCCTTGCACGGCTTTTCCATTCGGCAGGAACGCTTCTAAGGATAAGGTGAACTCTGCACCGGCAAAGGTTTCATTTTTTGACTTCATTCCTTTCAAAACTGGAACTGCTGCCAATTCAGTAAATACTTTTTCATAAAAGTCTAGGATCTTATAAGTTTCTTTCACTGCTTCTTCTTTGGTCGCAAAAGCAGTGTGCCCTTCCTGCCAGAGAAATTCTCTGCTTCTGAGAAAAGGAACCGGATGCTTGAATTCCCAGCGTACGACGTTACACCACTGGTTGAGACGCATTGGTAAATCTTGGTGCGATCTTATCCATTTAGCATACGAATCATTGATGATAGTTTCCGAAGTAGGTCGTACGGCAAGGCGTTCTTGTAATTTAGTATGTCCGCCGGATTCCACCCAAGCTACTTCTGCAGCAAATCCCTCGATATGCTTTTCTTCTTTCACCAACAGGCTTTCAGGAATGAATAAAGGGAAGTAGGCGTTTTTAACACCATCTGCTTTGATCAGCTTGTCAAAAAAATCCTGCACCTTTTCCCAGATATGGTACGAATTAGGACGAAGGATGTAACAGCCGGAGACCGCAGAGTAATCAATCAGCTCTGCCTTCTGCAGTAATTGGGTATACCACTCTGAGAAATCCTGGCTTTTCTTAACCGTTATTCCTAAGGTATTTTTCTTGGAAGACATAGCCCTGAAAAGAAGGTTTGGTTATTTAAACGTTTTGGACAAAGGATTGGCTAATTAGTATGATGAAAAATACAAAAGTATTAAAGAGAGAAAATGTATTCAATAAGTATTATTTTTCTAAAAGGGAGGGAAAAAAATGAGCATTCACATCTTAGCAACGGAACATATGGCTGATTTAGCAAGTAAAGTGTATGAGAGACTAAAGGATAAAGATTTCTTATATGCGGCAGTCGAGTACGTTACCTTTGCCAGTAAAGAAGTTAAGCCCAGAATTCCTACTACGGTGCGATGTGAGCATACGTATTTATTCCATTCCCTTCATCATCCTACTCCTAATGATGAGATGTTAGCGCAGGCAGTATCTGAAACGTCAAAACCTGGAGGAAGCATAAGTTCCTTATTCAGAAAGAAAAATATAATATAACTCATATCTTAAATTCTTATTCCTTTTTTCTTCATATCAGTGATTAATTCCGCATAAGCTCCTTCCATGCCTAACTCTTTACTTCGGAAAAGAAGCCCTTGTAGACCATATTCGTTCGCAGCTTTTATATTACGTTCTTGATCATCGATAAACACTACTTCATTAGGAGCATTTGCACTAATTTTATCTAGCAAAATACAATATGCTTCCCAATGCGGTTTGGAACGATTGATCTCGTGGGAGGAAATGGCTACATCAACACGTTTCTTAATGGCTTCTGCGCTGAAAGTGTGGTACATGATTTCATTGTTGTTGCTTAATACGCTGGTATGGTATCCATTTTTCTTCAAGGTGTCAACTAAATCTAAAACTGGTTGATAAGGAACACCGCACCAGTCTTCTAAAATAAGATAGAAAAATAGTACATTCTCAATAGTAGCAGGGATGTTTGCGCTTTGAAATGCGGCATTAATATAATACTCTGCATTTACTGCTCCGTTCTGGAATTCTCTCCATACATCTCTTCCATCCAGCTTAGGCTTTACCATCTTTTTCCACTCTTCTTCGGACAAATTTCCAAATTTTTTTTGAGCAGTAGAAAGGATTATGTAGGATAAAGGACGCACATTAGCAACACCGCCGATGTCAAAACAGACGTATTTTATCTCAGGCATGGAATTGTTAAGGAGAAGTTGATTATAAAGATTGTGAAGAAGAAAAAGTGAAATTCACACTTCAACTTCCTTTTCTGCTTTCTCAGCATATTCCCAGCATAAGAAATTGTTCAACTCAATTATCTTTTCTACAACCGGATTTTGGACATTGATTTTGTACAAAGTTGTCCCTGCCACGGTTCTGGTAGATACAACAATCCCATCTTCTTCTAGTTGTGGCCATAGCTTCTTTAAAGTCTGGAAATTTACATTCGCATTTTTGGCTATCTCGGTTATCGGGTAATCAAAGTCTCTGGAGTAAATAAGGAAATCTATAATTCTAATTAAGGGATAATCGCCAAAAGTTCTTAATAAACTAATTTCTTTCATGTTAAAACTCACAACTCCGCAATCGCCTTCAGCAACTTTTCGTGTCCTTTAACTAAATCATTAAATCTACTTAGTTCTCGTGAAACTATTTCGTACGCTTTTTTATCATTCAGCTCTTTTTTCATATTTGTATAAAACCAATTCTCCAAGACAACAATACTTAAATGCAAATGACCAAAACGTGAAAATAAGTGTAAAGGGCGCGCCAGTGGTCTGGGCCAAGGTCCGCAAAACTATGGTTTCGGGTTCGATCCCCGACGCGTCCACACATATTGACGTATAAATGTCTCTACTTTATATTATTTTTGTTTTTTTGTGTTAATCCGGATAATTCCTCGAAGCTCTAGTAAGAAATAATAAAAAACCTTGCCCTGCGGAAGTTTTTCACGTAGGGGCGGTGATAAGAACAAAGACGCAAGGCAAGATTTCTTTTTTGATTGCGAAGATGAATCGAAAAAAGAAAGAAAAAAAGAGGGTGGACGCCCCCTTCTTCTATTTATACCAGCTCAATGCCAAGCTCTTTGCTCAAGCTCTTAGCCCGCTGTTGTGAAT
>JBBSWK010000122.1:0-1195 GCA_038046325.1 Nanobdellota archaeon
TCTCGGATAATGCCATAAAAAATTCTATCATTTCCTACGCTTATGCCGGAAATCCCTTCTTCAAAATTTCTCGTTCCACCTGGCTGATCACTCCACAGCCTTCCCTGTTTTCCGATAGTCACTAAACCTTTCTCTAACTCATCAGTAAGACAGTCCTCTACAAAGATACGTAAAGCTTCCTTTTTGAAGGCCTTAGTGAGAGTTTTTTCTTGAATTTCCTGCAGTTGCCCTTTTTTAACGCCTGCGCTCAAGCTGAATACAAAAATAAAAACAAAGAGTAATAATAAACCTAATATCATAAATACAGTAATCTGTGCTGACCGAGAAGGAGGAATAGTTCTAACTCTACCCTTACTCTTTTTGTACATAGGAAATAGAAATTTTTGAAACTTATAAATCTATTCTGAGAGAACAGAAGCTATTCTTATAGAAAATTTAACTACTCTCACTAATCCGCAACTTTCCCGTCAACTGCGGCCAGAAGAAATCTAACCCGGCATTTATAACTACTTTTTGTATTGTATCATTTACTGCGCAATGCACTTTCTCTATGCCGGACGCTTTTTCTAGTAACTCTACTTCTAATTCTGGCGGAACTTTGATATTCTTCACGTATTCACAAACCGGCGTATCAAAGTTTTGGTATTCCGCAACTAAGGTCTGTTTTACGCCAGGGAATATCTCTTCCACTGCACGAACTTTTTTACCATCAACATTGGCGATGTACACATTCCGGAAATTCTGCGCTTGAGCAACAAACGTCTTTTCCGCTAGTAATCCTGTTCCAAACAAATTCTTAAACCATTTTGATATTTTATCAATGATCCCTGGCTCTAACTGTATTCCATCACGGGCGAAGATTACTGCATTCAATTCTTTGGAGTGGTATAAATCCGCAGTAGTGGGAAATTCTAATCCCTGCAGATTACATTCTATGAAATCCTTTCCAGAACCTTGGCATACTTGGCTTAGTTTCTCTTGTGGGATATTTAGTGAAACTAAGAACGACTTAGGGTCATCTATCTTTTTGTTAAGCGTGGTGGCAAAGGCTACTTTAAATTCACCGCCTTCTTTGTATTGCAATACACAAACATTGTTGATGCAGGTATTTTGGCGGTCAGGCACTAATCTTTTACCTTGTGCATCTTTGATATTAGCAAAACAAGTTGGTAATGTTTGTGGTTGTGCTGGTTTT
>JBBSWK010000123.1:0-3996 GCA_038046325.1 Nanobdellota archaeon
ACATCATCATCATCTAATAATGCTTCCATATCTACCACAGGTGGAGCAGGATCATCCCCTCCTACAGCCGCTCCGGTAGGAAACACTGTTCCTCCCGTTGGTGCTCCTCCTGAATTGCCTCTGAAGGCGACAACCGCTAAAATGACGATTAATGCTACCGTCGTAACCTTCCAAAATAGATCGCCGCTTTTTTGCTTTTCTTGCTTAGCAGCATTTTCAACTTTATGTGTTTCTTCCATAACCTAAACCTCCAGATATTTTATTGCTCAGAAAGGGTATTTGTATATATGTTTTTGGGTGTAAACAAACTTTCTAATAAGGCTTAAAACTAGAAAATTTTTCAGAATGAACGTTCATAAGCGCTCTTTTAAGTAGATTTTCAAGGTCTTATCTTTTGGTTCGCGCGTAATGAGTCCTTTCTTCTCTAAATCTTGAAGAACTTGGCTCAATTTTGCTTTTGACATATCTACGCGCAACCGCAGCATATTCTGGGCAACACCTTCTTCTTCACGTACGATCTTCAACACCTTTTTTTCAAATTCATTTAAACCTTTAGAAAGGATAGTATACTTTTCTTCTCCTAACTTTCGTTCCGTATCCTTTTCCAGCCGCTCCACAATAGCTTCTTCACCTTTACTGAACACAAATAAGTAAAAAGCTAACGCAAATAAAAATCCAAATGCGCCGAACGCAAAATGAACTACACTTAACGAGGTTTCAATGGTTCTACATCCCGCGTTTTCAAAACAACCAAGAGCTTTTATTTCTTGATTTAAGGATTGAATTACTAAAATGAACCCACCCAGCAGAAATAAGGTAATAACGGCAATAAATACGCCTACTTTTTTATTGTTCATATTTAACTTTAATAGTTAGTCGTTTATTAATATTATGTTAGAAAAGTTATTATACTTTCTTTTTCTCGCTGTTAATTCATGGTCAAAAGACAACAATCTAAGGGCAAAACCCTGTATCGATGCGAAGAGTGCAACTTTTTATACAACCAGGGAGAACTTGCCTTGAAATGCGAAGCGTATTGTAAGAAGCATAAGAGTTGTTCATTGGAAATTACCAAGAAGGCGGTTAGGGTTTAGTGGCTCACAGAAAGAAACTATTCACCAACAACAGTAACGTAATCAGCGCAGACAACATACAATAAAAACAATAATCTTTGATTTTGTAAATCTGCACCCAGATCAAGAAGAGCGAGAATACTAAACCCGCTCCAGCAGCCAATTTTATCAGCAAAATTAAGGGAACTGATACTAAAATCAAGCCGGGCATAAAGAATGATGCTAATCCTGCGATCAGCATTGACACATAAAACAGTAATCCCAATACTTCATTCCTTACCCAGAAGATAGTTGACCATTTGCTTTCTGTCACTTTACTGCAGTCATGGTCTAAAGGACACACTAGCGGTTTGCTGCTGTTATGATAATGCTTCCAGACTAAGTATCCAGCATCAGCTATGCCGGCGATAGCCAAAGTGATGAACGATGCCGTGAATACTGAGCTCATTTTTTAAATTGTAAAACCCCCAATGCGATGGCTGCCAGCAATAATCCTACATCTCGGAAAATAATGTCTAATGCGGTCAGATTAACGATTATTATGGCCGCTAAATTTAACGCTGAAAAAGCCGCTGCGTATTTAATCTTCCATCCGGAAAGAAGCCATACTGCTAAGATAAAATCAAATACGGCATGAGCGCCTAACAGCAAAGTTTCGGGAAAGAGATTTCGTAGAAAAAAAGGGATGAATCCTACCCATGCTTCCGGCTGCAAGGTTGCGTCAATTGCTACAAAAAGAAAGGGAACTGCTAAAGCAGTTCGCAACATAAATGAAGCTAAATGAGAGTAATCACAAATAAGTTTTGACTGTTTCATTCTACTACAATTGTTCCGGTTGAGGATACGCCAAGATGGTCATGATATTTCCAGGAACCTTTCTCATTAAAGGTGAAGGAGAAAGATTCTCCTTGTTCTAAATCTTTACAGGCGTCAAAGATTGCTTCTCCGCTTCCACATTTGTTGATGTCTGAACCTGGATACAGTGTATGAGTTGGATGCATTGCAGAAGCTGGCCAATGTTTGTTTGAATCTTCATTGACAAAAGTTACAGTAGTTCCTGCTTTGACCGTTGCTGTTTTTGGCTCGAAACCGGCGGCGGTAATTTTTATAATATTATCAGAGTTAGTATCATCACCACTTGTTTCTTCCATTGCTGGAGCCGTTGGTTCTTCATTTAGTACTGGTTCTGTTTTTGGGATTACTTTAGGAGAACACGCCAATAGAAGTGTTAAAACCATCAACATTGAAATCATTAATACTATCTTTTTCATATTCTGAAGAAAATAAAACAGATATATAAACGTTGTTAAACATTGTAAAAATGATGATACATTTTTAAAATAAAGTAAAAAATCACCTATTATGAAATTAATCACCTTAAATACTTGGGGCGGAAGAGCATTATATCCCTTGATGTCTTTTTTGAGCAAATACAAAAATCAAACCGATATCTTTTGCTTGCAGGAAGTGCGCAACAGCACCCAGGAAGTCACTGATGCTCGACATCCAGATCAAAATCTTTATGGTCCTCTCTTTGATAAGATATCTCGAGAATTACATGAGTTTAATTGCTCTTTCGCAACTTTTCCAGAAGATCTCCATAAGATGAGCCTTGCTTCTTTTTGGAAACCTAGTGTTAAAATAACCCCGGATAGTTTTGTAGTGTATACACCTGAAAGACCGCAGGAAATTGGTAATGCTGTGTTTAGTGCCCGAAGATTACAACATATGAAGATCGAAACTGAAAAAAAATCGTTATTGATAGCACATTATCATGGTCTTTGGAACAACGGTCCTAAAACTGATACTCCAGAAAGAATTGAACAATCTCAAAAAATCAAACAGTTTCTCAACCAATATCAAGGGTCTAAGATCATTTGCGGGGATTTTAATCTTCTACCCGAGACGGAATCAATGCGCATTCTAGAAGAAGGAATGAGAAATCTGGTTAAAGATTATCAAGTTCAATCTACTCGTACTCCATTATACAGACATTTTCATAATCCAGCTGAGCCTAACTTTGCTGATTATATTTTGGTTTCACCAGAAATTGTACCAAAAAAGTTTGAAGTGCTTCCAGACATTGCTTCCGACCATGCCGCACTATTTTTAGAATTTGAATTGGAGTAATCACATATTCCCAATAACAGCATCCCCAAACTCAGAACACTTCAATAACGTAGCACCTTCCATCTGCCGGGCAAAGTCGTACGTAACTTTCTTCTGCTGGATAGTTTTAGTCATTGCTTTCATCACCAAATCAGCAGCCTCTTTCCAACCCATCAACTCTAGCATCATCACCCCAGATAAAATAACAGATCCAGGATTGACTTTATCCTGACCGGCATACTTCGGGGCAGTTCCATGAGTTGCTTCAAAGACAGCTAATCCTTGTTCATAGTTGATATTTGCGCCGGGAGCGATGCCTAAACCACCAACTTGGGCTGCGCAGGCATCGGATAAATAATCCCCATTCAAATTTGTCGTCGCAATCACATCATATTCATCCGGCCGCAGCAATAATTGCTGGAACATGGAATCAGCGATGCGGTCATTAATCACGGTTTTACCTGAAGGGTTCTCTTCTCCTTCTTTCACTATAAAATCAGCAAACTCGTCTGCTGCAACTTGATATCCCCATTCCTTGAATGCACCTTCGGTAAACTTCATGATATTCCCTTTATGCACTAACGTAACTGACTTGCGTTTGTTTTCGAGAGCATATTTGATTGCTGCACGAACTAACCTTTTTGTTGCCATGATGCTGATTGGTTTAATTCCGATCCCAGAATCTCTTCTGATTTTTTTATTCATCTCTTGTTCTAAAAACTCAATTATTTTCCCTGCTTCAATACTTCCTTCTTTCCATTCGATTCCAGCATAGACATCTTCCGTATTTTCCCTAAAAATAACCACATTTAAT
>JBBSWK010000124.1:0-2802 GCA_038046325.1 Nanobdellota archaeon
TAGTCCAAAATAAACAATTCTGCTCCTGATTCTACTCCAATCGTAGTTATTTTTGGAGTATTGATATTAGTAAACCCTTTACCGTCAAAGAAATTGGTCAAGATCTTAGCAATTTTGCCTCTGACTTTGAAAATAGCCTGCTTTTTCAGATTCCTGGTATCCAAAAAGCGGTGATCTATTCGTTTATCGATATGAGTTAATCCTTTATCCGAGTTATCTATAGGCAAAGGAGTTGCTGCTGAGGACAAAACAGTAATTTTCTTGATCAAAACTTCAATACCCCAGCGTGATTCCTTGTTTTTCTTAGGAGTTCCTACAAGCTCTACCACGGATTCATTAGTTATGTCGCCAATAGCAGTAAAAGAAGCCTCATCAGTTGTTCCTTTCAGAGCAATAGTCTGCATATCTCCGGTTCTGTCGCGTAAGATGAGAAATTTAATCTTGCTTAGGTTTCGTAAGTCCTGCACCCATCCTTTCAACAATACTTCCTTATCCAGATGCTCATGAAGTTGATTGATTAAGGTTCTTTTCATAGAAATGTCAAATAAAGGGGTTCTTTTTATTGTTTTCTATTGGAAATTTTGTGATATGTAAAATTGTTCTAAGAAAACTTGAAAAAGTGATTTTGGACACTTTTTCTTTGTTTTCTATCTAATTTTTGTAAAAAGATCAGAAGTTTGAAATTTTTGGTAAAAAGAAGAAAGAAAAAAAAGAAAAGTAAAGTTAAAAATTTATCTTCGCTTTTTTTTCGCTGCTTTTTTCTTAGCCATCTATCATGACACCTCTTTTTTTAATATCTTGTGGAGAAGTAAATACTTTTACCTATTTAAATGTTACTTAAATTCAACTTTATTTTTATTTTTTATTTTCTGTGCAGCTGCAATTTTTTTCAGCGCTACAATGTAGGCAGCGGTTCTGAAACTTTTGTTATCGTAGGAAAATTCCTTCCAGATCTGTTGGAAGGCAGAAATCATTTTTTCTTGCAGCTTTTTCTTAACTTCCTGCTCACTCCAGGATTCATTCTTCTTGTTTTGCACCCATTCAAAGTATGAAACAGTTACGCCTCCAGCATTTGCCAAAATATCCGGCAGCACTAACACTTTTCTCGTCGATAAGATCTGGTCAGCTTCCGGCGTGGTCGGTCCGTTGGCCAGTTCCAAAACTATCTTGGCTTTGATCTTTGCAGCATTTTCCTTAGTAATGACTCCGCTTAAGGCAGAAGGAATAAGTATGGAACAATTGCTTTCCAAAAGGTCTTCGTTGCTAATTTTTCTGTTTTTTGTATACTCAACCACGGTTCCTTTTGATTCTTTTACTCTAATTACTTCATCAATGTTTAACCCCTTTGGATCATAAATGCCGCCTTTTGAATCAGAAACTGCCACGATGGAATATCCGTGCTCCCCCAACAGTTTGGCCATATTCATTCCAGCATTTCCAAAACCTTGAATAGCGACTTTTTTCTCTTTCAAACCAATCTTCTTTACTGCTTCCTCAAGAACATACACTCCGCCCAATGCAGTGGCAATATTTCGCACTTTAGAACCTCCTAATTCCAATGGTTTTCCAGTTATAAATGCCGGTGCTTTCTTTCCGGTCAATTTTTGATACTCATCCAGCATCCAGCCCATGATTTCGGGAGTTGTATAAACATCAGGAGCAGGAATATCTGTATCCGGCCCTAAATTCTTGTAAAACGCGCGGACATACGTTCTGCTTAACTCTTCTAACTCTTTTTTGCTTAATTTCTTAGGATCAACGGTAACTCCGCCTTTTCCTCCGCCGTAGGGAAGATCGGTAACCGCAGTCTTGATGGTCATCCAGAAGGCTAACGATTTCACTTCATCTTCAGAAACTTCCGGATGATAGCGGATGCCGCCTTTATAGGGACCACGGGCGTTATTGAACTGTACGCGATAGGCAGGATACTTTTTTCCATTGACAACTAAATCTGCTTTGAGAACGCGGTTTGGAGTTTGTAATAGCTTAACTTCTTTTTTACTAAGATTGGCTAAAGGAGCTATTTTTTCTAAAAACTGAATTACGTTTGCAAAGGACATATAACCTTAAACCAAGAATCTTCTTTTAAATCTTATGGATTAATCTTATTTACCTAGTACGAAAAATATTTCTCCCAACGCCCCGCCATTCTAAATATTCTTCAACGCTCCCTTTAAGGATCTGATATCGGTGTTGCGTCGCTGGAAACGATAATATATACTCTTTTGTAGACGTAAATTGCTTTTTCTTCTCAACTCCTGGCGGGATAACTGTCCCTTCTGGAAATTGTGGTCTGGTATAATCAATCTCTTTTCCTTCTATCAGGTTAAAATAATGCGAAATATTCTTTCCATCCGGAAGTTTTGCTTCTGCCCAGACGATTTCTCCTCCAAGATAATCATTGACGATCAGCGCCGTCACCGCACATTGACCCCAGGCTGGATTTTGAGGAGTCCAATTATCCGGATCAGAACTAGTACCTTCATACCAGCATCTGGTATGAGCTTCTTCGAGGTGTAATTTTTCATATTCTGTCATAATAAATCACTTTTTATAAATAACTCTTGTCAATAACTCAACTCAATCACATCGCCTTCTTTGGGGATATAATTCCCAAACGCAGTTGATGCAGTTCCATTCACTTTCATCAGCAAATCACTGCTGCAATACTGTTTTTTATCAAAAGTAAGGCATTGAGTATCTAAAATTATGTTGGCTTTTTCTAAAATGTAATACAAAGGCAGCTTAGAATTAAAAGATTTTACTTGATTTCCTTTAAACGTTACAAATATATTCTTTTCA
>JBBSWK010000125.1:0-1691 GCA_038046325.1 Nanobdellota archaeon
GTCTGCTGGTTTCACTAGTAATAGTTTCTACCAGCTTCTTGGTCTTTGGTGCATTCAAGTCCACTAAGAGGAAGTTTGATTTTACCATGATAATTATTTGACTGTATTCTTTAAATATATTATGATAAGTTTGAATGAAGTTGAAGTCATGAAAGTGCGGGAAGCGTAGCTTCTAAACCCCGCACTTTGTGACATAAATAACCAGAGTTATGGAGCCATTCACGAAATGGCTTTCTGGTTATTTAATGTGATAACTTTAAATACATTCTTTCTTTCCTCTTTTTGTGGGAGAACGCAGCTTCACCAAAGAGGAAGAGAAAAGAATAATTGTTCCGATTGCGGAACGATTGAGTGGAATGCATAGTGATGGTAAAACAATTATTGTTGGCATCCAAGGCGGGCAGGGAACGGGCAAGACTACTATCGTACAATTTCTGGAGAAGCAGTTGAAGAAAAAAGGTTTCAACGTTCAATCTTTTTCCATAGATGACTATTACAAAAGCTGGAAGGAACGAAAAGCATTACAGCAGAAATATCCTTCTAATCCATTCTATCACATTTCTCGCGGTTTGCCGGGAACACATCGGGTGAAGTTCTTGCTGGAAACGCTGCAGAAAACGAAAGCCGGAAAAGATTTTGAGATTCCTGTGTTTGACAAATCATTGTATGATGGTAAAGGAGATGTTCTTTCCAAAACTAGAAAAGTGAAAGGCAGGCAGGATTTTGTTATTGTAGAAGGATGGTGTGTAGGAATGCCGGAAGTTAGTTCTCAAAAGTTCTTAGAAATTTGTGATAAGAATAATAATATCAAGAAGCTTGATCCTAAACTACAAGACCATAAAATAGTGCTTGGGTTCCTAAAAGGATACCAGCCAATCTGGAAGCTTTTAGACTATCAGATTATGTTGAAAGCAGATTCGCCGGAAGTGCACAAGAAATGGCGGTTATTGCAGGAAAAGAGATTGAAAGCCGTCAAGGGAATGGGTATGAGCAAGAAAGAAGTGCATGCCTTTGTAGAACCGTTTTTGCCATTTACGTATGTTTGTTATGATCTAATCAAACCGGATGTGAAAATATTGATTGATGAGAAGCATAATTTTTATAAGATAGATTTCTATTAGTGAAGCTATCTTTCAGGATAAAATAGCTTATGTCGTGAGGCTGAACGAAGTGAACGCCTCACTTGAATACGTTCGCCTAGTGTAGCAGGCATGAGAAAACCATTTAAACTCTAATTTCCTTCTTTCAGATATGGGCATCTTAAACAAATTACTCTTCTGGAGGCATGATGATGAGCTTGATTTTGACAAATTGGCAGATGAACAGCTCAAGACCGGCATAAAAGAAGATCCTTTTGGATTAAATCAAGACATCGAAGAGCGAAGTCCTTTCCCAGAACAAGAGCCACTAAGACCTACTGCTCCAAGAGGTTCGCCATACAAGCAAACTACTTATCAACAACCACAAGCTCCAACTTTCTCACAACCTGCAGAAAACATCCAAAAAGATTTAGAATTGATCAGCAGCAAGTTAGATACGATTAAAGTCATGTTAAGTTCTTTAGATCAACGGACTGCAAATCTGGAACGGGCAGCCGGTGTGCAGCAGCAACAACGACAACGATTATGGTGACGAAGGAAAAAAAGTATCTGATTCTGTTTGTGGCTGTTGCTTTGGCGACCATTGTAGTG
>JBBSWK010000126.1:0-2049 GCA_038046325.1 Nanobdellota archaeon
GTAAACCAGTGAAGAAATGCTTATTTTTTGCTTTATATAAGTTTGTAGTAATTATCTGGTAGAGAAAATCGAGATTGGTGAGAATTTAAACGCGGAGAATTCCACCACTCTAGTGAGTGGTGGTTTGCTAAGCAAACCACGAATGTATTAGTGGAATTCTTGCGTGCTCAAAATTAGGCTGGGCGGTGAGCGAAGCGAACATGCCATCGGTCTATTGACCGATGGTCCGCCCAGTCCTATTTTGACAAATACTTTAAAAAGAAACACTGCCGTAATCACAACAAACCTTTTAAAGAACATTACTTCCTCTGGCTTTGGCCCTATAGCTTAGCCTGGTTGAGCGCAGGTCTTATATGACCGTTAATGGATCAATACAAAAACCATTAATTCTGCTTGGAAAGCCTGAGGTCCTGGGTTCAAATTGCCTGCAATATAATTTGCTGGATGAAACTCCCGGTAGGGCCACTTTTTAAAATCTTAAATGAATTTCAAGAACACTTTTCTGTAACATCAGCCAGCATAGCGGTAAACTTCACGCTCTTTGCCGTAGGATGAGTAACCACTTCGCTGGTCTCACCCTTATGCAAAGTCAACACTTGCTCGCCCACAACTTTTCCCGTCGTTTTCTTGATGATGTTCACCGCTACTAATGGATTCTCGCCTTGACAATAATCGGGTGTTTTCATCAGCTTCCATTCTAATGCGCCGGCAGCAGTATAGCTTCCCTGGCCCAAGGCCAGATCATAACTTTCTCCATCGCTGGTCTCGACTTTAACTCCAGTGATACTGCATTTATTGGTGCAATCACTCGTATACAAACTGGCCTAGACCTTACATTCCTTGTTGATGCATAATAAACCTTGCTCGCAGTCAGAATTATATTCACAGCCGACTGGTTCTTCTATTTGCTCGGGCTCGGGTACTGCCTGCACTTCCGGCTCGGGGGGAGTTTCAGTTACAGGGATAGTTTCAGTTTTTGGTAACGGAGATTGTTCACAACCAACTAAAAGCAACAAAACTATCGTCAAGCATAAGAACAACCATTTCCCATTCATCTTCTAAAACACCTTTATTCCTAAAAGAGTAGCTCTATAAATAATTATTGGTACAGCCCAGACCTTGCGAGACAGGTTTTATCATCATTCGATTAACCAGCTGGATTTTACAAGCTCAACCTCTTCTTTCGCATCCGACTGCTAAAAAAGAGGATTGATTTTTGATTTAAATTATTATCTGTGTTAGAAGAGATATAGAAGATACGGATAGAAAAATAACAAAAAGAAAAATGTGCGGTAGCGGGGAGTCGAACCCCGGTCGCAGCCTCTTCGCGAAAAACGCTTGGCAAGGCCGTATATTAGTCAATCTTGGAAGATTTCTAACCACTATACTACTACCGCATCAAGAAGAGCAAAACGTAAATTATTAATAAAGTTTGTTATTTTAAAATTATAAGAAATTAAAAAAGAAAACAAAAAAAGTTTAATTTCTTGCTAAGCCGAATACTGCTCGCACAGCTACTACGATCGTTGCTGGAACGAAAAGTACTAAGACTGAGTTCAGAACACTAACTAAAAGATCTATTCCTAAACCGCCTGCTGCTTCTCCTAAAACATTAGCACCTAAGTAAGATACTAAAACAAGCACGGTTCCGCTGGTCAAAAATGCGGATGCTTCAGAACTGGTTATGTTCAATAAACCAATTACAATACCTAGGAGAAATACTGCCCAATTCATCTGCGCGGCATACGGACCAGTAAGCCCTACTCCCAAAAGTATTGCTAGAAGCAAGCCAACTAAAAAGGACCAGCTACCTAACATATTTCGTCCTCCTCCACTCATCATCTTCTTTGCCATACTATCACCTCATTTTTAATACTCAGAACAGTTATGTTCTAGTACTGATGTTCCAGTAAATCTTTTTGGTTTATAAGGCTTCCGAAAAGTAAAGAGCTTACGTAAGCAAAAACTTAATAAACAAACCACAACTCAAACCAGCATCCCCCCTTAGTTTAGCGGCTAGAACACTCGGCTGTAGATGCTCTTTGGAAT
>JBBSWK010000127.1:0-1819 GCA_038046325.1 Nanobdellota archaeon
GGAAGTTTTAAACAGGTTTTTGGTAATAGTTTGAGCTTAGCATCAGGGAATCACAATGTTGGAAAAGATTTAGCAATCGTGGTGTTTGATTTATATGATCTCAGAAGCGCAAGAAGAATTATTCTTTAGAGAGGTTCTATAAACACTTTCTTGACGTTAATGCCGATTCCTTTCTGCTGGGTGTTGATTTCTACTCCGGACATGGTTGCTTCACCAATAGCCACTAATTCTTCTTTGAGGGTCAGGACAGCGACAGTCTCGCCTTTGCGGAAGTTTTCTAGTTTGCTGATGCCGGGAATAGCTACATCCCGTCCGTGTGAAACGCTTTGTAAGGTTGTATCTAGAACCCAGCATTTGGGAAGATGTTTGAGCGCATTCTCGATTGGCTGGATGCAGTGCAGTAGAAATTTGGAATTGTGTTCTTCTCTATGAAAATGAAGAGCATCTTGCAAATCGTTCAAGGTAACCAAATTATCTTTTTCTCTAAATGGGCCGGCTTGCGTTCTTCTAAGTTCGGCCATGTGCGCCCCTACACCTAGCTTTTTTCCGATGTCGAAGCAAAGCTTTCTTACATATGTTCCCGCTTGGCATTTAACGCGGAAGAGCACGTCTTTTCCTTTGATCTCCAAGATTTCGAATTCATAAATCTCTCTGGTTCGTTCCACTCTCTTGACTGCGCTCTTTATCGGAGGAAGCTGTCGGATCTTGCCAAGGAATTGCGCGATGGTATCTCTGATAACTTTTTCCTCAATCTCCTGGTGGATGTGCATCAAA
This sequence comes from Nanobdellota archaeon, assembly GCA_038046325.1. Lineage (GTDB taxonomy): Archaea > Nanobdellota > Nanobdellia > Woesearchaeales > GW2011-AR9 > JACPIL01. The sequence goes on from JBBSWK010000127.1 coordinate 775, forward strand.
CAGACGTATTCCTTTGGCGCAGTAAGGAGGAATTGAGTGATTCTGGTGGCTTTGCCTAGGGCGATTGGTTGCACGCCGGTTACTGCTGGATCCAAGGTGCCAGAGTGGCCAGCTTTGTCGATCTGAAGTATTTTTTTGATGTAGTCAGAGCATTGGTGGCTGGTTGGGCCTTTGGGCTTATCGATGTTAACAATGCCGTAGTTGATTAATTCGTCGGCAGTTCGTTCAGCTGGGGATTTACCGAATTCTCCGGTGGCAGCTTTCTTTATGAAGATTTGACGTTGCATATAACAAGAGTAAAATGAGAATTAATTAAAAATGTTGTTAGAATTATTGTTCTGCTGGCTGCTCAACTTTCGCTGCTTTCTTTTCAGCTTTTACTTCCTTCTTCTCTTTCTTCGAAGCAGGCTTCTCAGCACCAAACAACTCAGCTTTTACTACACCTTTCTCATCTTTGACCGCTTTGACTTTGATGTGATGAGGCGGATTCTTGATGCCGTGCTTCCAGACTGCTTCGTTTAATTCTTTGCTTAAAAGTACATTTTCTGATTTCATATGCTTGGCCAGGAATTGCCTAAGAGCAGTAACTGCTTTCTTGGTTCTGTTCCAGCGCGGTGCTTTCATGTATTCTTTACGCAGAGGAACGTTATACGTTCTTTCCAATGTTTTTTCGGTTGTTTTGGCCATGGTAGGATATTAATGATACTTATGCTTTGGTTTTAGTTCTTCTCCAGGATCGTTTCACAAAGGTGTGTCGGGAAGGATGAACGCGTTTTCCTTTGCCGTATGCTTTCAGTACAGTCCAGAAAGGCGCCCATTTGGTCTGACCGCTTAATTTGATCAAGCGTTTCTTTGTTGCCGGATGTTTGTGGGTAGCCATGGTTTATTGTACGTCTTTCCGCTCTTGTTTAGAAAGCTGGACTGCGATCTTGTCTAAGAATGAGGTTCCTTTAGGAGTTAATATTCGTCCTTTGTGGACGCCTTTTTCAGTTTGTTTGACTAAACCTGATTTTTCCAATTGCTGGAGAATTTTTCTGATATGGGA
>JBBSWK010000128.1:0-2200 GCA_038046325.1 Nanobdellota archaeon
AAAGTAAATCTTCATCGCCGCTCACAATATAAACGGCTTTTGCTTTTTCTGCACATTCTAGAAATTTGTTATCTTTTTTATCCCTGCATAAATTTACATTCATGTTAGAAGCAATGACTACATGAGAAAGTGAAGTGATTTTTTGCATAACCTGATTTGGAGTTACTCCAGCCTTTTCCATAACGGCATTAAATTTTTGCCTTTTGATAACTTCTTCAATCTCAGTTAGAATTTCCTCGCTAAGATATAAAGTAGCTTTGCCTTGTTCTATTTTCCTCAATAATTCTGCTTCATTTCCTTCCCAAAAGAACGCAGAAATTATCGTGTTAGTATCAAGGACTAGCTTTAGCATTCCTTACTTCCTTAATTGCTTTTTGGACATCAGCTTTAGTCAATCCTGCCTGTTTCGCAGCTAGCCGTAATGGTTTAGCAATCTCGTCGAATGTCTTTTTAATTGCCGGAGTTTCTATCTTCTTTAATATAACTGTCCCAGCTTCTCCAAAGATCATAAACTGGTCTGACTTTTTTATTCCCATCTCTTTCCTTAACGAAGAAGGGATGACCACTTGTCCTTTTTCAGATATTCTGGTTAGTTCAACTTGCATGTAAGACAAGTAAAACATATCTTACTTTAAATATTTTTCTATTGATTTGAGGAAAAATGCTTGAGAAGATTAACTATTTCTATTCCTTTGATCTTTTTGACTCTTCTAATCTTTGATCAAAATCGTCTAATTCATCATCAACTATTTTAGTATCTTCAATTCCTATGGGGATAGTTTCCTCTTTAATGGCATCTACTTTGCTCTTATTTTCCCAAGTCTCTGGAGTTGGTAGGACTGAATTTTTAACAGAATCATCAGATCTTGCGATATTTTTCTGTAATTCTTGTTCGTACAATAATTTGCGTGCATTAACTGCAGCGATAGAATAAAGCGCTGCATAAGCAGGAAGAGCTAATAAGAAACTCCCCATTGGTTTTTTTTGAAATGCACAAAAGTTTGCTCGTAGTGCACTTTCAACTATAAGCACGCCCCCTATGGCGAAAGCACTAATGCTTATTACTGGTGATGAAAATATGATCGGCCCTCCAAATGCTGTTATGCAACCAACAACAAACTCTGCTATCACACTTGCGTACATGTACTTTGCTGGATCATCTCCATGCTTAGCTGCTACTCTCTCCTGATATTTTGCCGAAAGCATTCCAACAATAGGATAATAAAACTTACTTAGCTTCTGATAATGAATTACAGCATCAATAGACTGAGCTTCTCCTTCAACAGTTTCTGGCTGGCCGCAAACCCGATCAACAATCGCAGTCAATTCTTCAGCATTTTTTCCATAAGAAGGCAACTGAAGTTTCCCCAATTCTATCTTTAGTTCTTCAGCCTTTTCTTTACCGTAGACTGCTCGCGTTCCTTCTACAAGAATTTGTGTGAGATTCTTATCCTTATTGTAGTTAGCCATCTTTTTATCAAAACACCTAAACACACACCAAAAATACCTATAGTAAAAAATAAATAAAAAACTACGCCTCCATGGGCGCTTCAACAGTTTTTTCTTCAGCCTTAACCTTCTTGGGCTTAGCAGCTTTCTCCTTGACCGGAGCTTCCTTCTTCACCTTCATTCTTTTCGGCCGTTCAGCTGCGTTCTTGGCTTTGGTTTCCCAGACCGATAAGCCTTCTTTCTCAAATGCTTTTTTTACATCTGCAGAACTGGCTTTTGACTTGACGCTGACTGTTTTGTCCAAAGGTTCAAGATGCTTGATATTGACTTTCTTACGCCGCACATCGCCGTCAACGATGACATAGCCATTGCCGACTGCTTCCACAACCACGCAAGTTCGTCCTGCATCTCTTCCTGCGATCTTGACACATAATCGTCCTACTTCGAAGATACTCATTGTGATGCACCCCGCGCCTGTTGTTTCAATAACAATCTGGTACAGGCTGAGCAGAACATTCCACCGTAAGGCCGTTCTGGTCTCTTAGCAGACTTCGGCATATTCCTCACAACTGAAGGAATATCCTTTGGTACTCCGGCTAATTGCTTCTTACATGAGCCGCACAACGTCTTAGACGGCTTGCGCTCGCGGTAATGAACGGCGACTCGAGAGCCGGGCGTTCTCACTGATATTTTTCTTAATCGTCCTGATTTGAACATTCCTCGTGGCATAGTTTAGACCTCGCTATTTATA
>JBBSWK010000129.1:0-2597 GCA_038046325.1 Nanobdellota archaeon
TCTCTACTAACGCCGGACCTTGCACCCCATCAGGAAACCCCGGAAAATTTTCTACATCAGTGGTTAAAGTAAGCTGCCCGCCGTCTTCCGGTCCGGAGATCATGATCGGATTAAGATTAGCTCGCGCTGCATAGATAGCTGCGGTACATCCGGCAATTCCTGTTCCGAGAACAACTAGTTTTTCCATGATAAATTGAGAAAATAAGGATTATTTAAAGGTTTGTGGTGGGAAAGTAGGATTTTATTTTAAAGGCTTAGATTTCATTCTTAATCTTTTTTTCAAAGGTAAATCTGGAACATATTTACTCAAAGCAACATCGTATTTCATAGGCGGCTCTTTATATCTTATACCTTTTTTTTTCATATTTGACCTATTTCTTTAATTTCAACAGTTTATAGTTCATATCTCTTATGGCTTGCCCTAAAAGAGTGTAATAAGTCGTGCTATATATATAACGCAAGAACCCAGTTACAAAACCAAGGATTATGGCCCAAACTAAATATACATCAGAAAATAAAAATTCACCTAATATTGTTTTTCCAACTAAATAAGGCCAACCCAAAAGTATTATGTAATCAAATGGAAGATAAGAAAGCCATATCAATACAAATTTTTTATTGAAGCCTATCTTGAAAATGTCTCTAAAAGAAAAAGCCTTACTAAAATTATCGTTAAGAAAAAAAGATAAAAGAATGGCTGATTGAAGAAGGTTAAAAAGAAATCCAAATAGCAAAACAAAAAAGATTACTAAACTTGGAATGCCGACATAACTATCTAAGAAATATCCAATTATACCAAGCTGGGGTCTAAGAAAAGCATAATATAGGGTTTGATCAAAAAATGAAATACCAATTATCAAGTTTACAACCCATAATAAAATAAGCACTGGCAAAAAGTAGATTATAAAAATTAAAAGAGAATACATGCTAATAGTAAATAGCTCTTTAACCTTTTGAGGAGGAGGCAATGTTTTTCCCTGAAAACCGGCCTTACCCCACAACAGAACATAACCCATCCCTAAAAAAACATGTAAGAAGGGATGAAGAAATAACGTACCAAGCAAAACTTCCCTCAAACTTTGAAATGGCATCTTTAAGCTAGCTTTAATATGCATATAGGCAATAATTCTTTTACAATTTAAGAACTTAACTAATGTTGGGAAGTAAATTTTAAATAGTCAAAATTTATTTGTTAAAGTCTAATGGAACTTGAGAACTTTATAAGAACCATACCTCGGGTATTTTCTTCGATTGTTGTTGTTCCTTGGTTGATGAAAAAATTATCCAAAAGATTAGGAAAAAACTTCTTCATTTAAACTTAATAAAAATCAAAAGCAAAAAGAGGTTGGGAGAAATAAAAATAAAATCCGATCTATCTCTATTCCTTCTCTTCATTCTCCAAAAGATAATACGAAAGCAACCTCACTCCCGAACCAGTCGCTCCCTTCGTCAAATAAGCACCATCAACTATCCAATACGCTGAACCAGCAATATCTACATGCGCCCACTTGGCTTTTTCAACAAATTTAGATAAAAACACACCAGCAGTGATGGAACCCCCTTCATAGCCTTTACCTTTCTGGGAATTATTATTCAAGTCGCTTTTCGAGCCGTCCATCCAATCCTGATACTCTTCAAAGAAGGGTAATTGCCAAACTCGGTCGCCAGATGCATCTCCTGCTTCATGCAGATCATGCAGTAATCCATCATCCTTTCCCATCACTCCTGCTGCATAATAACCAAGAGCAACCACACAAGCACCTGTCAGTGTTGCTAAATCGATCATTACTTCCGGATTATACTTTGCTTCTGTGTATGCTAACGCATCGCATAAGACTAATCGTCCCTCTGCATCAGTATTGCCTATCTCAATCGTCTTTCCATTACAGGCGCGAACAATATCTCCTGGATGCTGGGCATTGGCATCGACCATGTTCTCACACAGCGGCATGACTCCCAACAGGTTCTTTTTCAGCTTCAATTCTGCTGCAACTTTTACTGCTGCCATCACCGCCGCCGCACCAGCCATATCCGTGGCCATGTCTTCGATATATTTTGTCGGCTTCAGATTGTAACCGCCGCTGTCAAAAGTGATCCCTTTTCCGACGAGAGCAGTATATTTACCTTTCTTAGAACCGTTATATTCAAGGATTACCAGCTTCGGCGGATTACTGCTTCCGGCGTTCACCCCTAATAAAGCACCCATGCCTTCTTTCTCTAATTCTGCTTTGTTCAGAACCTTCATTTTCACGGAACTATACTGAGAAGCAACTTGCTTGGCCATCTTTTCCATGTATTCAGAATTAACCACATTGGCAGGTTCATTTACTAAATCCCTAGTCATATTTGCTGCTTCGGCAATTATGCGGCCAACTTTCAATCCTTCACTAAAGTCATTTCCTCCTGACCATTGCAATGCGGCTGCACTAACTGGTTTTTTCTTCTCCTGCTTTTCTTTAGCAAAATATTTTGTAAATCCGTAATTAGCTAACAATAATCCTTCTGCAGCTGCTCGGCCTAACAATCCCTGATCTATTTTATTCCCTGCAGCTTTCTCTGCAACATTGGTAGTGAATGAAGAGAATAACCAGCATTTG
>JBBSWK010000130.1:0-17163 GCA_038046325.1 Nanobdellota archaeon
ATCAGCGAAAGGATGAGCTTTCTGATACTGGAGATGAAAGAGAAGAGGCTTGAGGAATGAGTATATTTTTTTATCCCTGTATTCTTCCAATATTTTTTTGAGCTTCTCCCGTATCTCGTTGGGAAGTACAGTAGCAGCTTTTTCGGTATAACCAAACGTATTCGCCTGTTTCTTAAAATCTCCTGCGTGAGGATAAATACGATCATAAAGTTCTTTATGAAGATGTTTAAACTGGATGACTGATCTAAGCTCATGCTTTATTACTTTGAAGAGAACTCTTTTCGAATTGTCGTATAGTTTTACATCCAGCTCTGGCAACGTATTTTTCTTCTTTCTTTCGATATCTTCAGCTATCTGCGGAGTGATGGTCGATCCTTCCAGTTCCATGCTGTTGGCCAGAAAAAGACGCGTAAACTCAGCAAGAATTTCTTGTTTGCTTTTTTGATCCAGCGCATGAAAAAAGATCTGATAAAATACTTTCTCGGTTTCAATTTCGATTATCTCTTGAAGGGAAAAGTAGGTCTGAAAATGATCTTTGAAATACGCTGCGCGCTCTTTCGCTATTCTCTCAATAATCTCTTCATTGTATTTTTCCTTTTCTTTGTCAAGCATGAGGGATACTTTCTTTATTTTATTTCCAATACGAAAACTGTGATCAATATACATGTAGGTTTTGCCGTTAATGGTTCTTTTTTGTAAGTGCATAGTTTCCCTTTTAGTAAACAACTATATAAATTTTACACCTACAAAATCGCAATAATTTGAAAAAAATTAGCTAAACTAGTATTTTCCTTCTTAAGCTGCACCTACATAACTGCAAGATTGAGGATAAGTTTACACCTACTAGATCGCAAAAAAAATGAGGGGCAGGTTGATACAAGCATCAAAACCGGGCTTTTCTTTCCATGCTTTCCCGCACTTCGCTGACCTTGATGAGTTTTTAAGAAGTTTTAAATACTTTCCTTCCCTATTATCACTATGCCTTATCTAAAATTTACTTCACAAAAAGAGAGAGAAAAAGCGTGGGATATTGAACTGAGATTAGCTACAGAAACTGGCTGGAAACCTCAAGGCCTTATAGCAGTAATGAATGATCCGAAGCATGGAGTAATCCATTTTTATTCTAAAGCGTCGTATCTTACAGCTTTTGACAAGGAAGGTCTTGAATATCAAATTATTGAAAAAGAACAAATTTCCGCACCATATGCAGAAATTTTGCGTGAACTTCATCCAGAATATTTAAACGAATGATTATCCTAGCCAGAAGACCTTAAAATTTAAATATAATGTCTCTTTTAACGATATAATGGCAAATAGGCGAATAAAAGTGCGAGGAAGCACACTTCCAAAAGTAGATCATGCTGTCGTAGCAGAAGGATTAGGCGCAGAGCATTCTCCTTTACTTCGCCAGCTGAGCAAAGAAGAAGCGCAAGAATATGAGCCAGTTGGTGGTCCTTATCGTATGGAAGTTGCAAATGAATCTATGATTCGTCGGAATGCTGGTTCTATGCTTGCCGTATTAGGCAAATCTATAGATGAACTTGTCGGCTACCGTGTCCTAGATATAGATGAAGAGCCAGAATTCAGAAAACAATGTGGACAATATGCAACAGTCGTCCGCTATTACGCAAGGAAACGATAAAATGGTAAAATTAAGTATCGCAACAGGGGGAGGAGCTTGTAATCCGCGTAATTATTGCTTTTCTCTAGAATCCATCTTTGAGGAAGAACAAAAAATGCTTCTTGGTTTAGTTATGCTTCCTGAAAAACCAAGAATCTCTTACCTCTCCCCTTCGATACCTTGTATTTCTTTAGATGACTTACCTTACTTCCCTAATGATGAAGAATTACCTTCCCTACGTTTTTGAAACCTTACTTCTTCTTCAGCGCTTTTTCAATTGCTTTAGGATCATAACCGACAATAACTTCTTTGCCGATCTCCAAAACAGGGACACCCATCTGGCCAGAAATTTCGATCATCTTTTTCCGTGCTTTTTCATCACTTGCTACATCATACTCGGTATATTTGATTTTCTTTTCTTTCATCCATTCCTTGGTTTTCTTGCACCAGGGACAGGTTGAAGTCGTATATATTTTAACTGCAGCCATGTTTGCACCTCTTTAAGTAATATTTCTCAATAAGAATTCTAATCCTATATAATATTTGTGAAAAGTTTTATTAAATATCATATCTCTGAACAAGTATGCAGAAAAAGCATTTTATACTTAGTATTTTAACTCTAAGCATACTCGGATTAATCACTTCCTTATACCTAACCTATGATCATTATTATCCTTCTTTAGAAGGGAGCTTCTGTGATATAACTGCTTCTATTTCTTGTACCATCCTTAATTCCGGAGTTTATTCTAAAGTCGCAGGAATACCTGTTGCTATGTACGGAGTAGTTTGGTTTATGGTTTTAGGGATCTTATCTTGGAAAGGTGTGAATAACAAAAATACAATACCTACATTACTGTTATGGAATACTGGCGGGTTCCTGTCACTGTTCTACTTTATTTATGTAGAGTTCTTACTGAGGACTATTTGCCCCTTCTGCACCGTAGTTCATATCTTGGTAGCGGTATGCTTACTTATCTCCATTCTGCTCTTCAAGAAATTTTATAAAGCAACATAACTTCTTAGCATGATTTGAGGTGAATTTATGGCAAAGAAAAAAGCAGTCAAGAAAAAGTCCGGTGCAAAGAAATCTTCAAAAAAAGGGATGAAGAAAGCCAAGGTTTGTGAATTTTGCTGAGACAAACATTTATTAACTCTTTTTTGTTTATTGATAGTTAAAAAAGAGGATGGCAAATAACAATATCAAACCTATTAAAAAAGTAACCGATCTCAAGCAGCTTAAACTTCTGGCTAATCAGATCCGCCAAGACCTTATTGAAGCGTTGGTCTCTGCTGGTTCTGGACATAGCGCCGGGCCGCTAGGCATGGCTGATGTGTTTACCGCTCTGTACTTCAACGTTCTCAAGCATAATCCAAGATATCCATTCTGGGAAGAGCGCGATAGATTGGTTCTCTCTAACGGCCATATTTGTCCAGTTCTGTATTCTACCATGGCCAATGTCGGATATTTTCCTCGGAAAGAACTGAAAACTCTCCGCCATTTTGGCACTCGATTGCAAGGTCATCCGCATCGCGCAGCCTTGCCTGGATTAGAAACAACGTCCGGCCCGTTAGGTTCAGGATTAAGCCAAGCAACTGGTATGGCGTATGCTTTGCAGATGGACAAGAAAAAAAACAAAGTGTATTGTTTGATGAGCGACGGAGAGCAGGAAGCCGGCCAGACTTGGGAGGCAGTTATGTTCGCTGGCAAAAATAAATTGCATAATCTTACTGCATTTATCGACCGCAACAATATCCAAATAGATGGACATACGGAAGATATCATGCCCCTGGAGCCGTTAGCAGATAAATATCGCTCATTTAATTGGCACGTCATCGAAATTGATGCCAACAATATCCAAGCGGTTATTGATGCTTGTCATGAAGCGGCAACTATCTACGAGAAACCGACGTTAATTATCGCGCATAACATTCCTGGCAAAGGCGTAAGCTTCATGGAGAATGATTTTTTGTGGCATGGCAAGCCGCCCACGGCAGAACAGGCAAAAGTTGCTCTTGCTGAATTGAAAGTATGGCGGGAGAATATTATGAAGGATAGGGATTAGAATGGAAAAAAAAGAAGCACTCTATCGAGAATTTGCTCAATATTATGATAAAATTTATGCTAAAAGGAATTATTTGAAAGAAGTAAGTTTTATTGATAGCATTATTAAGAAGCATAATCGAGGTAAATCAATTCTTGAAGTAGCTTGTGGAACCGGAAATCATACCAAACTCCTTCTAAAAAAAGGATACAGTGTGGTTGGTATTGACAAAAACAAACAAATGTTAAATTTAGCAAAAAAGAAACTGCCTCAAGTTGAATTCAAGCAAGGAGATATGAGAGACTTCAATTTAAATAAAAAGTTTGATGCCGTATTATGTTTGTTCACAGTAATTAATTATAATTTAACTACGGCAGGTGTAATTAAATCTTTACAGAACTTTAAAAGACATCTCAAAGAGAAGGGTGTCATAATTTTTGATGCTCCTCTTCCTCAAAAACACAGTTATCATGCTGATTTTCTAGATAAAGATTCTGTAGTTCTGTACACCAGAGATGATACAAAAAGAATCTCCAATTTTTTTATCTATTGGATGTTTAGAAAAAAAGGAAAAGTTGAAGTATTGAGAGATAGTCATCCATTAAGATTTTATACTTTGAAAGAAATCTCTCAAGCAATAACAAAGGCAGGGTTGAAGTATAAAGTTTATTGGAATTTCTCTTTAACTAAGAAAAAAGGGAGAAGACCTGTAATTGTCTGTACTAACTAAAACATGGGAAAACTAAATCCAAACGCATATCTTGTACAAAATCTCTACGCCAAAGACATTAAGAAAATCAAGACCAGAGACGGCTATGGAAAAGGGTTAGTCAAAGCCGGAGAGAAAAACAAGAATGTAGTCGTCCTTTGCGCAGATTTATCTGAATCAACTCGCAGCGAATGGTTTCAGAAGAAATTTCCTGAACGCTATGTGCAAGTAGGAGTAGCAGAGCAAAACATGGCTTCTCTGGCTTCGGGAATGGCGGCAGCAGGAAAAATTGCTTTCATCTCTTCTTATGCTGTATTTAGTCCGGGAAGAAATAATGAGCAGATCAGAACTACTATCAGCTACAACAGTTGGGGCAGCAAGCCGGGGAAAGAAATCAACGTCAAGATTGCCGGCGCGCATGCAGGAATTTCTGTCGGTCCGGATGGGGCAACCCATCAAGCGCTGGAAGATGTTGGGCTAATGCGTTTGCAGCCAGGTATGACCGTGATTGTTCCTTGCGACGACGTTGAATGTGAGAAAGCAACTGTTGCTGCGGCAGAAACTTCTGGGCCAGTCTATCTTCGCTTTGGCCGAGCAGATTATCCTTCGATTACGACAGAAAAGACTCCGTTCAAAGTAGGTAGAATTGAAGAGTTCAGATCGGGAAAAGATTGCACTATCGTGGCTAATGGTCCATTAGTGTATGAAGCCTTGCTTGCTGCTAAAAAACTGGAAAAAGAAATTGACTGTCAAGTTCTGAATTGTCATACCGTCAAACCTTTAGATGGAACAGCCATGTTAAAAGCAGTTAAAGTAACCGGTTGCGTGGTGACCGCAGAAGAACACCAATGGCAGGGCGGTTTAGCTGGAGCAGTAGCAGAATTTATGGGCGAAAATTATCCTGTTCCGATTAAAAGAGTTGGCGTGAAGGACAGGTTTGGCGAAAGTGGCGAACCCGCAGAATTATTCAAAGCATTTGGCTTGACTTCAGATGATATTGTTAAAGCAGTCAGAGCGGCAGTGAAGATGAAGAAAAAGTGATGGAAAAATGACTAAGAAAGCTGTTGCATCAAAACTACCGAAAACACGCAAAGGATTTGCTTGCATTAAATGCGGTTATGATGCCTACAAATTAGCGGCACTGTCACATTGTCCGCTATGCGTGATATGCAAAGGTTGCGGGCAGAAAGTTTCTAAGTGTAAATGTATGGAAGGGGAATAAGTAAAATTTATATATTTCCTCTCCTATTTCTGCGCAATAATTTGTAGGGGTGAGAACATGGTCATGAAAGAATGTCCGCAGTGTGGAGAAGAAGTTGACAACGATGATATGTGTCCAGACTGCAAGAAGTGCATAAGCTGTTGTGAGTGTATTTAGAAATTTTTGTAGACACTAAAGAAATTATTTTCTTATCTTTTTAGATTCTTAAAGTAAATGATTTGCCTCTCCCTTTTCAAAGCACTTTTTTTAGTCCTAAATGTGCCCAACACTTTCTTTCCGTCTTTCGTGTACAGGATCCACTTATATCCTTCTTTTTTTATGACCATCTTGGTTTTAGCTTTTACTAGGATATTTGAGACGATAGTGCTTATATCTAGTGGCCATAATCATCATTCTCTATACTTATCCTATACTGGAACATTCAATGCTGCTCGCTGCACCACTTCATTCAATGCTGGATGGACATGTACGGTCGTCCGCAATAACTCTAAAGCTTTACTTCGCCCAGCTTTCATGGCCACACAAACTTCGTGCAACAATACCGATGCGTCTGGACCGATGATGTGACAGCCTAGAATCTCTCTGCTTTTCTTATCGACAATCAGTTTTACAAAACCATCTTTTTCACCGATAGCGAATCCTTTGCCGGTGTCTTTGTAATGATACTTTCCCACCACATAACTCTTCTTCTGTTCTCGTGCTTCTTGTTCAGTTAAGCCAACACCGGCAATCTGCGGCGAGGTGAATACTACATGCGGCATAGGGTAGTAATCAACTGCTGTTTTCTTCCCTAGAAGATTTTGTAAGGCATATTCAGCTTCTAAATTGGCGCTGTGCCTGAATAAATATACGCCGGCAATATCTCCTAAAGCATAGATATTCTTGACATTCGTTTCCAAGAATTTATTGACAGAAATAAAACCATTCTTGTTTACCTTGACTCCTGTCTTTTCCAGCTGCAAAGTATCACTATTTGGTTTTACGCCTGTAGCAACCAGTAATTTTTCTGCACTGATTTTCTTGGTAGAGTTTCCAAATTTTAGCGTAACTGCAACGCCTTTTCCTTGCTTTTCTACTTTTAGGACATCAGCATTAGTTATAACATTGTATTTCTTCTTCCACAAATTAGTAATTGTAGTTGCAACTTCTCTATCCTCGCGAGGAATAAGTACTTCATTGCGTTGTAAAATAGTTATTTTTGTTCCTAAAGAAGCGTAGAAGAAACCTAATTCCACTGCGATATATCCTCCACCTATAATGATCATACTTTTTGGTAGGATAGTTTGTCGTAATGCTTCGGTGCTAGTCAGATAAGAAACTTTATCTAATCCTGGAATAGGTGGAATTACCGGGCGTGCACCGGCAGCAATCACGATCTTCTTTCCCTTAATCCGCTCGCCATTGACTTCGACCACGTATCTATCGACAAATTTTCCTCTTCCTTTGAAAAGCATCGGATTTTTCTCGGAGCGAACATTTCTTTCAATAGAGTGAGAATCTTCATCGACAGCATGGCTAGCTCGGTCAGTAACGAATTTGAAATTCACTTTGTTTACTTTTGCAGAAATACCAAACTCAGATGCGCGATGAATTGTTTCTGCTACCTCCGCAGAATGGATTACAATTTTAGAAGGAATGCAGCCGCGATTCAGGCATGTTCCGCCCAGGGGCCCTTCTTCCACGATGGCAACTTTCAATCCCTGTTCAGCTGCTCCTGCAGCTACATTTAATCCTGCTCCGGAGCCGATTACGATTAAGTCGAAGGTTTTCATTGTTCGCGTTTTTTAAATCCCTTTGAAAGATAAACCGCCCTAACTGGAACATCATACTTAGCGGTAAGATCTTTTTCTAATTGTTCACGTCTGTCTTGACTCAGCGGCTCTGCATCTTTTCCCAACGACTGTAATCTTAATATTATAGCTAACGTAGCTTCAAGTGAACCAACACCACAAGAAACTTGCACTCCTAATTCTTCTTCTATTTTTGGGATATCTTCTTGCTTTATCCTTTCTTTGACCCGTTGAAAATACTCCCTACTTTTGTCAGTCATCATTACACCTCTTTTTAACTTCAGAAAGAATTTTCACTTATTTAAACGTTGCTCTTGCTTAAGATTTAAATAATAGTAAATAATCACTTTGCCATGCAAAAAAAGAAGGTGTTTGTGACCAGAGTAATCCCTAAAAAAGGAATTCAACTGCTGAGAAAGCATTTCCTAGTAAAAGTATATTCCAAAGATCAAGACATTCCCAAAAAAGAGCTTCTTAAAGAAGTCAAGCAATGTGATGCTCTCCTTTCTCTGCTTACTGAAAAGGTTGATGCTGAAGTGCTTAATGCCAATCCAAAACTGAAAGTAGTCTCTAATTACGCGGTAGGTTATGATAACATTGATGTCAAAGCAGCCACGGCTAAAGGAATTCCAGTCTGCAATACTCCCGGCGTTCTGGAAAATGCGGTTGCCGAGCATACCTTTGCCTTGATGCTGGCTCTTTCCAAACGTATTGTGGAAGCCGATCGGTTTACCCGCGCTGGAAAATACAAGCGCTGGGAACCGATGCTGCTGCTGGGAACAGAATTAGAAGGAAAAACGATTGGCATAATTGGTTTAGGCAGGATCGGCGCAGGGGTGGCAGAAAGAGCCAGAAATGGGATGGGCGTGAAGGTTTTATACCACGACATCAAAAGAAACAAAGAATTTGAAAAAAAGTATCAAGCAAAATTTGTATCTAAAAGTGAACTGCTTAAAAAATCTGATTTTGTGTCTCTGCATGTACCGCTGCTTCCTTCAACAAGACATTTGATTGGGGCAAAGGAATTAGCCATGATGAAAAAAACTGCTTATCTTATCAATACTTCCCGCGGCCCAGTAGTGGATGAAAAGGCCTTGGTTGAAGCATTGCAGAAAAAACATATCGCCGGAGCAGGTTTGGATGTGTATGAACATGAGCCAAAATTAACTCCGGGGTTAACTAAGCTCAAGAATGTGGTATTAACTCCGCATACTGCTTCCGCCACTATCGAAGCTAGAACTGCTATGTCAGAATTAGCAGCACAGAACATCATCGATGTTCTTCAGGGAAGAAAAGCGAAGTTTACGATCAATCCTGAAGTGTATGGGAAGAAAAATAAGAAATAGCTTATATAAAAATAAAAATGAAAAAATTTGCCATTACTCTTTCCAAAAAAGCTGGAAATTTTCTGTTGCGAAATTTTAGGAAAGATGAATCATTAATAAAAAAAAGAGGGACCGCAAAAGAAGTCCATCTGCTGCAGGATCTTAAAAGCGATAAGCTCATCATTTCAGAAATTAAAAAAAAATTTCCCAAGCACAACATACTTACCGAAGAAAGTGGTTTTATTGACAAGAAAAGCGATTATACTTGGATCATCGACCCTTTAGACGGCAGCACTAATTTTGCCCGGGGAAATCCATTTTTTGCGGTTTCTATTGCCTTGATGAAAGATAAAGAACTGCTTCTCGGCGTGGTATATGCCCCTTATTTGAAAGAATTATATGTTGCTGAAAAAGGAAAAGGCGCTTACCTGAACGGAAAAAAAATTTATGTTTCTCAAACTGACACTTTAGCAAAGAGTTACTTTGTCAGTTGTGAAGGCGGAGATGCTACCAACAGAGAAATTGCTAAGATCAATGCAAAATTCCTTCCTGCAGTGAAAGATATGCGCAAATTAGGATCAGCTGCACTAGAGTCGGCGTCAGTTGCGGCCGGGAGATCAGAAGCGTATATCGTCCGTCAGATCTCTTCCTGGGACGTGGCTGCCGGTGTTCTTTTAGTTGAAGAAGCTGGCGGAACAGTAACTGACTTTGCAGGAAAACCATGGGCTGCAAAGAAATCAAATCTCGTTTTTTCGAATGGAAAAATGCATGGGAAGATCCTAACAGGATTATCGCGAGTTTAATTTCTCCACACCAAACGGCACATCACACAAATTACTAAACCTAAAATCAGCTTCCAAGTCTTCCTTCAGCTTTTCATACCTGTGCTTCTTTCCCAGCAAAATGGTCTTCACCTTTACTTCCTTGCTGGCAACGATATCAGAGTGCGCATCTCCGATGTAAAGAACTTGGTGGGGCTTAAGTTTATGTTTTTTTAGGATATGCTTCAAATTCTCAACTTTTGGTTTTGGCCCCCCTAATATTTCATCAAAATACTTTCCTAAGCCGCAATGGTCTGCAACTTTTTTAACTTCCTTTTTATCTTCCAATGATAACAAAAAGATAAAATCAACTTGTTTCTTTAACTCTTTGACGATATTTGTACATTGAAGTAAAGGGCAAGTTTGCAAGCTTTGTTGGTAATGTTTTCCAAAATGTCCTTTTACGAGATTCAATTCTTTTTTTGTTGATTTTCTCTTCAGAAACAGTTTAAACAACGCTTTTACTTTTTCTTCCCGCGAGAGGGCTTTTCCGCTCAGCTTCTTATACGCAGTCTCAACCCCTTTCTGGATCTTAAATTTCTCTTTGAAAACAACGGCCATCTGTTTGGCTTTCTGTTCTTCAGACATGATTAACGTGCCGTCGAAGTCAAATCCTATCGCCCTGATTTCAAATTTCATGCATAACTAAAAATAAAAAGATAAAAAACAAAGAAATACTTACTTCTTTGCGCCCATGATTCTGAACATGGTAGTGCCGCACTTAGGGCATTTTCCTTTCATTGCTCTTCGAACCACGCCGCCTTTTCCTTTCATGGAGACTTCTTTGCCGTCAGCCATCTGGCGCTTTGCCTTACATTTGACACAATATCCTTCTACACTTGCTGCTGCTGCCATTATAAAACACCTCAGTATTTGTTTTGGAACGTAAAATCACGCCCTTTACGCACATTGAGCTTATTTGTCTTATAAATATTTCGATAGAATAAGGGTGAATGAGAGAGAAAATCTATTTTACTAACCCAATCTTAACATTAAATTTGTCACTCTCTAATGAAGTTTCGCCCACAAAGACAATCTCTTTAACATTCAGAACTGCCTTCAAATCAGCTTCCATGCTTTTGATCATGTCGTGGAATTCCAGATCAGTATCTCCCACGATCAATCTGCTGAATCCTTCTTTCATGGACAGCTGCTGTTCAGATTTATATTTGCGTACCGTATTGATTATATCCACACCTACATCGCCAGCCAATTCAGCTTTCTCATCCACCAATTTCTGCTCGAACTGCGGCCAGGAGGAAATATGGATGCTCTTCTTTCCTTCTTTTGCCGCAAAATACAAATGGTAAATCTCCTCGGTGATATGCGGCATGATCGGCGCAGCCATTTTTAAGATAGACAATAAACTCCGATACAAAGCCTGCTGCGCGCTTTTCCGCTGCTCAGCTCCGCGCACCTGCGGATTATACAACCGGTCTTTCACGATTTCCAAATAATTATCACACAAGGTATGCCAGAAAAATTGCTCCACTTCCGCTTTGGTTTTGGAGTATTCATAACTCTCAAAGGAATCAGTGCTTTCTTTGGTCACTTTGTGCAGCTTGCTCAACAACCATTTGTCGAAGACCTCAGTAGCCGGCGTATCTTTCTTTTTTTCATGGGCATCATAATCTTCCAAGTGCAGCAATGCGAACTTAGAAGCATTCCATAATTTAGTCACAAACTTCTGTCCGGTCAGTAGATCCTTTTCCTGGAATGGCAGATCGTCTCCTAATTTAGAGCCTGCCGCCCAGAAGCGTAAGGCGTCAGCAGAATATTTCTGGATCATCTCCTGCGGTTCGACGATATTTCCTAATGATTTAGACATCTTTCGGCCATGCGGATCCTGCGCATGCCCAGAGATCATCACCTTTTTCCAGGGAACACGCTGATGATGGTAATAACTTTTCACCATAGTGTAGAACAGCCAAGTTCTGATGATATCATGCGCCTGCGGCCGAAGATCGAAAGGCTTATCATCGAATTTGTAATCATATTCTCCTTTACTTACCCAGTTTTTCGCAATTTCCGGGGTGACGGACGAAGTCGCCCAGGTATCTAAAACATCTGTTTCACCTTTGAATTGGATTGAACCGCAGGAACACGCTTTCTTTGGCTTTTGTGTTGTTGGATCTACCGGCAAATCTTTTACTTCTGGCAACATATAAATTTTACACTTGACACAGCTCCAGATCGGAATAGGGACGCCAAAATGACGCTGCCGGGAGATGCACCAGTCCCAATTCAGGTTCTGCACCCAGTGATCATAGCGTACTTTCATATGCTGAGGATACCAGGTGATTTGGTTTGCCAGTTCCAGAAGCTCTTCTTTTTTATCTAAAATTTTGATATACCATTGAGTTGTCTTCAGGAATTCAATCTCCGTCTTACAGCGTTCATGCACATTGACATCGTGCATTATTTCTTTTTGCTTGAGCAATAATCCTTGTTCTTTTAGTTTATCGAGAATAGCCTGCCGCGCTTCTTTGATCTTCAATCCTTTGAATTCGTCAGCTAATTCATTCATTCTGCCATTCTTTTCAAAGACTGCTCGAAGCGGTAATTTGAAGCGGAACCATTTATCGACGTCTTCTTTATCTCCGAAGGTACAGACCATCATCAAGCCTGTCCCTTTGTCTTTCTGTACCGCTTCGTCAGCAAGGATAGAAACTTCATAGTTAAATAGTGGAACTTTTGCTTTTTTTCCTTTCAGGTGCTGATATCGTTCATCAGCCGGATTGTAAAATAAGGCTACACACGCAGGAATTAATTCTGGCCTGGTGGTGGAAATGACTAATTGTTTTCCGCCGGAAGAGAATGCAATATCATTGAAGTGCGACTTCATCTCTACTGACTCGAACTCTGCTTGAGCAATGGCAGTCTGGCATAAGACGCAATATGCTCCCGGCGATTCCTGCTGGTAGATTCGGCCTTTTTTGAACAGGTCGATGAATGACGCTTGCGAGATGATTTGACAGTGGCGATTGATGGTTGAGTAAGAGCGTTTGAAATCTGCAGACATGCCGATGTCTTTCCAGCTCTGGATAAACTTCGGTTTTTCTTCTTCAATCACTTGATTGCAGATCTTGACAAACTCTTCCCGCTGCATTTTCGCAGAGAGAATATTTTTCTTCTTTTCCACCAGCTTCTCGGTAGGAAGCCCATTATCATCCGTGCCGAAGGGAAAGAACACATTTTTTCCTTTGAGGCGCTGGTATCTGGCTACGATATCCTGCTGGGTATAGCTGAAAGCATGCCCCATATGCATCTTCCCGGAAACAGTAGGCGGAGGGGTGTCTACTGCATAAGTCTCTTTCTTTTGATCGGGATGAAACACAAAAATTTCCTGTTCTTCCCAGTATTTCTGCCAGCGCGGTTCAGCTTCCTTAGGGTCATAACGTTGCGGTAATTCCATTCCTTTCCTAAGGAGAGGGGATATTTAAAAAGTTAATCAAAAAAATCCAGTAAATACTTCTTCCTCATCTCCCCTAATGCCGTATCCTCTGGAAAGTGTTATTAAGCATTTACTTGATATCGCGAATATGTCTAACCAAGTTTATCTTTATCATCGCTGTTTGTTCTATGTTGGATATGAAGCCTTACAGCATTTCCCTGATGATGTAGAAGTGCTCTTAACTACCTTTGAAGAGGGAATCTTGGCTCTCTCCGCACTGCAAGAATTACATAAGAATCACGATTTAACTACTAAAATATATGAATTATCACGGCGAAAAATAGTTCGCGACACCTTCTATCCTTCAGATTTAGGTTCTCATAATCCTAATTAATCACTCGCTCAGCTTTGTTCCTCTGCTTTTACTCTCTTCCCATCCATTGTTCGTAATTTGCATAAATTCAGCATTTTCCTGCATCCCTTTGATGTCAAAAGCTCCGCAGTAGCTGATGCCACTCTGCAGTCCTTTCACCAAGCCTTTAATCACTTCACGCACCGAACCTTTATAGTCCACTAGAATAGCCACGCCTTCGACATACACATCTAATTTTTCCTTGACTTTCCTGCCTTCCAGATTTTCTTTTCGTTCATGGTTGCTGTCGTAGGAAGCGCTGCCCATGTATCTTTTGTAGCGTTTTCCATCTTTAGTGAGGATATAGCCCGGCGCTTCATCTGTTCCCGCGAAGAAACTGCCGGAATAAATTGTGGAAGCACCAGCCGCGATTGCTTTTGCTACATCCCCCGGAGCCTGCATTCCTCCATCCGCGCTAACCGGCACATCATATTCACGAGCAACTTTTACGGCATCCATGATCGCAGTTAACTGCGGTACTCCTGAACCGGACATGATGCGAGTGGTGCAAACTGCGCTCGGCCCTATGCCGACTTTCAATCCATCTGCGCCGGCTAAAATCAAATCTCGAGCTGCTTCTGCTGTAGCGATGTTGCCGGCCATCAAATCTACGTTAGGGAAATGATATTTGAATTCCTTGATCTGTTGGATTGCTAACTCTGAATGACAGTGCGCAAGGTCTAAAATGATGACATCTGCGCCAGCTTCAATTAATGCTCTTGAACGCTCTATAGTATCTTTTACTCCCACCGCCGCGCCCACGCGTAAGCGCCCTTTCTCATCCCGCGAAGCGTTCGGCCATTGCTCTAACTTACGCAGATCTTTGGTGGTAATCAATCCTCGTAACTTTCTACCCTCCAGCAAGGGAAGTTTTTCAATACGATGCTTATGCAGAATCTCTTTCGCCTGCTGCAGCTCTATCCCGTACGGAGCGCAAATGAGTCTATCCCTCCCGGTCATCACTTCGGTGATATTTTTATCCAGATTTTCTTCAAATAAATAATCTCTCGACGTAAAAATGCCGATCAGCTCTTCTCCGTCCACAACTAAAAGGCTGGTCACCCCTTCCATGATCATGATCTTGACCGCCTCTCCAACCGTAATAGTAGGTGGAACAGAGAGGGGATTTTCAATCACATAACTGGTGCTGCGCTTTACTTTTTTGACTTCTTCCACTTGCTCTTCGATAGTATTGAACTGATGGATGACTCCCAAGCCGCCTTCCCTGGCCATGGAGATAGCCATCTTGTGCTCGGTGACAGTCGCCATATTGGAACTTACTAACGGCGTATTCAGGAAGACATTGCGAGTAAAACGTGTCCGCGTGTCTGCTTCTGTTCTGGAACGGAGAGGGCTCTTTTTAGGAACAAGAAGAACATCATTAAAGGTAAGCCCTAGCTTCATTATGAACCATTTTTTTTAAAGAGAATTGCAGTTTAAATAGATTATGGGAATAAAGGCAATATATCTTTTCCAGTTTATACATGCTTATAAACCAGAAATACTGCTCGAAAAATCATGCTACAGCATTACCGCAAAAAAGTGTTTGTACTTCTCGGTGCATTGCTCCTGCTCTTTGCCTTCCTGTTCATCGTCTCGCTGCTCGATCCTTCCTTTAATTTCATCGAAGTAGGGCTGCCTAATCATCTGCAAAACCGGGTCATTGCCGTGTTTTCTTTTTGCAGTATTTTGTTGATATTGAAGGACTTACACAATCTTTAAAAATAGAGAACCTCTTTATTATTTTTTAATGCCAACACCTCTTTCTGATGAAAAAATGTATTCCAGTATAGAAAAAGTAGTCGCTATCATCTCTCAGCAGGTTCCGGTAAAAAATGTATCTGCATATTTTCCAGATAAAGAAATTGTTGAAGAACTTCAAGGGGAAGGCTACACTATAAAAACGTCATCTGCTTTTCTCAAGGCTTGCTATTGGTATTTATGGGGTCAAGGAATATTAGAAGTAGATCCTTCAAATCACCGCTGTTTAACTGAAAGAATCACTGAGGATAGAAAAACTGATCTGTGCATGGAGATATTTAGGGAGTATGAGATTTTTCTTAAAGCAAATTATGAGCGTTCTTTAACTCATCCTGATCCCTACCTAATGCCAGAAAAAGCTACTGACAGCTCGCCAGGATTTTTGGGTTTTTCACGATTTTCCAACGGCAAATAATTTTGACCATAAATCTTAAAACCTATGACTATTCTTGTATTTTCATGACCTTGTTCACCATAAAATATGCGCCGAAGAACCCTGATCAAGTCTTTGGTCAGCAGTTAGCAGTATCACAATTACGTAATTTTATTATTCAATACAAACAGCAGCAGCACAAGGCAGCACTCTTGTTGGGTCCTATCGGCTGTGGAAAGACTTCTTCGGTGTATGCGTTAGCGAGAGAATTAAAATATGACGTGATGGAATTAAATTCTTCTGACCTGCGCAATGCTGAAAATATCACCCAATTCCTCAACTCTGTGTTAGGGCAGCAGTCACTTTTCTTCACTCCAAAAATAGTTCTTATTGATGAAGTAGACAATATTTCAGGAGTTGCTGATCGAGGCTGCATTCCTGCATTGTTCAAAGCGATCGAGAAATCGTCTTTTCCGGTAATATTGACTGCTAATGACATTGAAGACAGCAAGTTCAAAGCGTTGGCAAAAGCATCGCAAGTAATTCCCTATCACAAATTGCAATACAAAACTGTTTCTCATTGCCTGCAATGGGTCTGCGAACAAGAGAATATCAAGTTTGATGAAAAAGCAATAAATTCCTTAGCTAGGCAAGTTGACGGCGATATGCGCGCAGCGTTGATAGATCTCCAGGGAAGTTATGCTACCAAAAATCTTTCTTTTACAGATGTATCAAATCTTTCTGACCGCAAGCGGACAGAAACAATTCTCAATGCGCTCATGGTTATTTTCAAATCTTCTTCAGTAGAGACAGCTCTTCCTGCACTGGAGAATATTGATCTTGAACCGCGGGACACTATTCATTGGATTGATGAAAATATGCCTAAGGAATATTTGTCTGCCCAAGCCTTAGCTAAAGGATATGAACATCTGGCCCGTGCCGATGTTTTCCAAGGCCGGATCATGAACCGGCAGCACTGGAGATTCTTAGCTTACATGAATGATTTATTGACCGCAGGGATTTCGTCTGCTAAAGTAGAAAAGAATCCGCAATTTGTTCCTTACCGACAAACTATGCGCTTTTTACGCCTATGGCAGGCGAAGATGAAGAACGCCAAGAAGAAAGAAATTGCTCAGAAGTTAGCTTCCAGGACGCATACTTCCACTTCCGTGGCTGAACAGCAGGTACCGTATTTGCAGGTGCTGTTTCAGAAAGATGGGAAAGGCGCAGGATTGGCTATTGCCCAAGAATTGGAGCTGAATGAAGAAGAAGTGGATTGGCTGAAAGGGAGATAGCATATTTCCAAACAGCAAATATTGAAAGTAAACTTTCAAAGTTTTCCTAACGGAAACCTTTAATAATTCTCCTTTATAATTACTATAAATGGCTCATACCGCACAAGACATCGCCACCTTCTGCAAGAAGAAAGGCTTTATGTATCCGTCTTCTGAGATATACGGTGGAATCGCCGGATTATATGATTACGGCCATCTCGGCACCAAATTAAAGCATAATTTTGAAAATCTGTGGCGGAATTATTTTCTCAGCTTAGATGACAATTTTGTTGAGATCGAAGCAGCCAATATCATGCATGAAAATGTTTTCAAGGCTTCTGGCCATTTGGAAAAGTTCACAGATCCTATAGTCGGCTGCTCAAAATGTGACTTTTCGGATCGCGCTGATCACTTCATAA
>JBBSWK010000131.1:0-1140 GCA_038046325.1 Nanobdellota archaeon
GTTGTCACGCCACTGGCTCTAGTGCCACTGCCAGCATGACCCATATAATCCCAGCTAGGAATACTATCTTTAGATAGTTCATATAATCTTCCCAACAATTCATTTTCTCTTTCATTCATAATAACCACCAAACCGTCTTGTAAATATCTGCTTAATAAATCTTCTGCAACAATTCAATATACTCGTTCTCTTTTGTCGATCTTAACGACGTATAAAGTTGAATTGTTGTAATCGACAAAATAGAGAATTCGATAATCCCCTACCCTTACTCTGAAAACTTTAACTTCTTGATAGCCTTCTACTCTTGTAGCTTCTTGCGGAAAGGGATTTTCTGAAAGCTCTTCAATTTTATGCACAATTCTTTTAACATCTGCCTTAACAACTAACTTCTTTATGAACTTAGCTGCTTGATTTTCATAATCGACAGAAAACATAAATTTAGAGACCTAATTCTTTCTTAAGTTCTTGGTGAGAAATAAAGCCGGATCTGCTGCCCGATCTTGCTCTAGCGACGCTTTTATCAAGAAGTTTTCTTTCTTCTTCAGTCAGCCGCGAATCCTCGATGAAATCGATGAGATGATGCATATCTTTCTTTAGATGCGTAACCTCTGCCTTAAGCCCGGTAAGAGTATCCAATATTTCTTTTTGTATAGTAATCTGCACCATGTCATTTAACTATTTGCCAAATATAAAAAACTATCGTCATTTTTTACACAGTTTTCTGCAACAACATTTATAATAAAATTAGTTTCTTAAAGGGAACTATGAACTATATATTCAGCAACATCTTAGGAACTTTCATCCTCGATGAAAATACTACTATCGTAGATTCCATTCCTTTTAAAACTATTGAAGAATACAAAAACAAAGAAAAAGCTGAAGCAAAACTACAAAGCAAGCATCACCCCCAGCCTTTGCCCAAAGAAAAACTTCTTCAAGCACTATTATTATTCAAAGACGCCAAATACTATCAGGACTTTTACAACAAAAATCTGGAATTAACTAAACAAGGATTAAAGCATGCCGTCAATGAAGACAACCTGAGCATGCAGGCAATCGCAAACATCAATGAATTAGACAAAATTCCCAACACTATGTCAAAGCGATTACGAGAATGGTACAGTTTATACTATCCTGAAC
>JBBSWK010000132.1:0-1853 GCA_038046325.1 Nanobdellota archaeon
CTGGGAAGCTTGTATATTTTTTCCGTCTTGATAGTGTACTTGTTGGCGGGTTTAGGCCTTCTTTATTTCCTTTCTACCATTCCTCTTTGGCTTACTGAATATCTTTCCATTACCGTCGGAATTTTGATCATCCTTGCGGGGATATTAGAGATAAAAGATTTCTTCTGGTACGGGCGATGGTTCTCTCTGGCCATCCCTGGAACATTTGTTGATAAGATCCATAGCATGTCTAACCGCATCACTATTCCCGGAGTAATCCTCCTAGGAGCATTTGTCTCGGCAGTAGAACTTCCTTGTACCGGAGCCCCTTATTTAGCTATTATCACTTTACTTTCACAATATTTTGATTCCACTGCTTTCTTGCTCTTAGTGTTGTATAATTTTATTTTTGTATCGCCGTTACTTTTCATCTTGCTTTTAGTTGCCGGCGGAATGAAATTGCATAAGATTAAATCATGGAAACACCGCACTAAACCGTATATGCGCCTGCTGATGGGTTTATTGTTAATCTGGCTGGGATGGATGCTGATGCTTATTGCCAACGGAACGATTAATTTTGGGTAAAATTTTAAGAAACATTTTTAAATAAATTCTCAAATAAACTTTTTACCATCAATGTAGGTAGTTGCTTACCTGAAGATGGAAAGGGTTTGTAAGACAAATACTAAAAATAATTAAAACAATGGAGGCAAATAAAAATGTCGTTATACAAATACGTACGTGAAGCGTGGAGAAAGCCACGAGAAAATACCCAGTTATGGAGAGAAAGACTTCTAGCCTGGAAAGAGGATCCAGCTACTACTAAAATAGAGCATCCTACTCGTCTCGATCGGGCTAGATCCCTAGGCTATAAGGCGAAACAAGGATACGTCGTTGTTCGCCAAAGAGTTACTCGCGGAGGACATACTCGGCCGCAGATCAAAGGCGGCAGAAAACCGAAGCGTTTTGGAACCAGACTAACATTGCACAAGAGCTACCAAGTCATTGCTGAAGAACGGGCTCAGAAAAAATACCAAAATTTAGTTGTCCTCAACTCGTATTGGGTTGCTCAGGATGGGGTTTATTACTGGTATGAAATTATTTTCGTTGATCCAGATCATCCGGTCATCAAGGCAGATCCTAAAATCAACTGGATTTCTGCCCAGAAGAACAGGAGCAGAGCCTTCCATGGTATAACTTCTGCCGGAAAGAAGTCCCGCGGTATGCGTGGCAAGGGTAAAGGCCATGAAAAAGCACGGCCGAGCAGAAGAGCTCATTTGAGAATGCAGTAAAGCTCTTTTTTTTATTTTTTTACCTTTTTTTGAAAATATTAAGAAAACTTTAAAGTGAGTGGAGTATTTTAGTGATCTATGGTTGCAAAAGAAGATAAGCCTGAAACTAAACCAAAATCCAAAAACATAAAAGATATTTTTAAAGAAGATGTGAAATGGGGATTATACGGTAAAAACTAGTTCTAGTTCAGTCTTTTTTCTTCCCATTTTAAGCTCATTTGAACAATAACTTTATATAGGTCGATTTCTTAATTCTAATCGATGTCAAAAAGAGGACAAGTGACCATTTTTTTAGTGGTAGGTATAGTTATTTTACTGCTAGCAGCCTTGTTTTTTTACGTCTTTGGCCAGATGAAGAAAGCGCCGCTGGAAGTGGAGGCGGAAGAAGCGGTAAAATTTTTGGGTGTTTCTGGCGCAGTACAATCATTTGTAGAAAAATGTATTCAAGATACTATCGACCCAGCAATTTACTTGCTGGCAATTCAGGGCGGGATAATTTATCCGGAAGAAGATAATCTAGTTCTGCTGACCGACCATGGTTTAGTGAATTATGCTTGGCTAAATGGTATAAATGGTCTCTCC
>JBBSWK010000133.1:0-6321 GCA_038046325.1 Nanobdellota archaeon
AAAAATATCTACCTATTTAATCGGAAAAATTCAGCAATTTCCCGTTTCAGACAAAATTCTTTTCAATAACAAATTAATTGAAATCAACCAAGAGCATTTCCATCCTATTCCTGAATCTTCTTCACCAAAATCTATCGCTTTCATTGACGGCGGCCAAGCAGAAATTCTCTCTGCTGGAAACTTCTGTCTCAGCTTCATCAGGATAGCTGCTTTAGTATTCCGAGACCATAAAAAAGTCCAGGAAGTAAAAAAGGAATTCTATCTTTTGGCGACGGCGAAATATGAACATAATGAGATGTGGTACGAAGCAACCATCTTTCCGATGCAAGGCGAAAAAATTATTGATGAAGCAGATGTAACTATCTCTTCCACTGATCCAAGCATCAAAACAGGGATTGAACGCGCTTCTATCTCTCAAATTCCCAATATCGCTCGAAGATTTGCCGAACTTGCTCTGGCGACAAAAATAAACGCCGATATCATTCTCCTGGATGGAACTTTAGAATCCTCATACAGAAACGAAGAAAAATATCTTGCTAATATGCCTGAAAAGGTCTGTGCTTTGGCAAAATCATCTTCCTTATTCACTGTTTCTGGAAATTCTCCCCTCGTGTTATTGAACAAATTAAGTTCCCTGGGAACATGGAGTTACTTTTTGGAGAACAATGCTTTTTTTGTCAAACTGCATGAAAAAGCAAAACATGTTTTTCGTTTTACCGGCAGCCAAGAATTTCTACCCTTTTTAGCAGAAAACAGCACCGATGCTTTATTTTTAGGATATCCTTATGGTTTGATTGCCGCAGATAAATTTGCTCGGGTAAGCAACGAAGAAAAGAAATCCCTGAAAATGAACTTTCTGCTGAAAGCGGAAAATAAGGGCATCTTAGAATATCTTTCCGCCACCAATGCGCACGATATTTTAGATAATCTAGTTTAGGGCAACTTTCTTTTTTGATCCGGTAATAAGAATTCCGGTCTTCAGATGTTTCTTTGGCGTGCTATCAATTTTACGCCAACGCTCTTCTAATTCTGTATATGAGACGTATGTATTTAGAACTGAGGAGAAATCCTTTTTTGGCCCTGAAACCACAATTGCAGTCTTAAAATGCTTTTTTTCACCATCCCTATCATGCCAACGCTCTTCCAATTCTTGACAGGAGATGTACGTTCTTAGAATAGAAGAAGGATCTTCAAAATAAATCTTTTTCTTATCGAACCCTATCGCTACGGCGTAGTGGCCATCTTTCCAATCATGTTTCAAATTTTTCCCTTTTCTTCCCCAGGCTTGAAGCAGAAGGATCACCGGAATCCCTTTGGTGAGGTTTTTTTTAAGATTCTCCACAGACAATCTTTCCATTATTTTTGCCTTTAACTTGAAATGCTTAGCTACCCTAACCATCCCATGTAAAGGAGTCCCGTATTTAGGAGTAGTTCTAGCGATCCGCAGAATCCTGCTTTCATCTGTATCAATGCCATAATATGCTAGTACAGCATGCATGGCTTTTGCTCCGCAATCGTAATTGTACGTCTGTCGGGCGTTTGGGAACTCCAATAATTTCATGACAGAAGAATAATTTTGAGTTTAATAAATATTTCGTGGTCTCTTCAGGCAGAGCTTTCCGCATACACTCTCTCAAACTCTTCCACAAATTGTCCGGCAATCTCTTCATCTTCGATAATGATAAGATTTTCATCATTATGCTTATCACCATTGGCAGTTGGATTGAATGACCCGGTAACTACAGTCTTTTTATCAATAATAAATGCTTTGTGATGCAAATTATTTTTATTCCCGTCCCTGCGAACATCTATTTGATTCTGTAACAAACGATTGAATTCAGAATGTTCAGAGATCTGTTTCACTTCCATCACTCCTTTGATTTCAATTCCATCCAGATTTTTCAGCAATACTATGTTCGCAATTCCGTCGTGAGTAAAAGAAAAAGTCATAAAATGAATAGATGTTTCTGCTTTCTGTAATTCCTCACGAACTTGTTCTGCACAGTGATCTTCTGGACAGAAATATGTTTTTATCGATATAGTTTTATTGTCCTGAGGATCTTGCAATAAGATTTCTGGATTTTTTACTTTTTCACCTTTTTTGAAATTTCCATTCCACATCTCCTGAAATTCATCCTCATAATTCTGCGCTATTATGGCTGAGTCAATCAGCAGCAAATTGTTGTTGTTCTTATGGGCATCATTATCGGTAGGGTTCATAGAACCGGTGCTTACACTCTTCCCGTCGACAACGCAGAATTTATTGTGCATCAGGCCGTATGAGTCTGCTTTCACAAAAGGATGCTTAAACTTTTTTAGATAATCATCATCAGTAACAATTTTCACTTCTATTTCTTTTTGCTTTTCCAGCAATTTTTCTTGTACTGATTTCAAGCCAACATCAAACAAGGCACAATGAATTGACTGTTCAGCAGAATCTAAAAAAGAAATTAATGCACCTTCGCAGTCTTGATGGGGACAGAAATAAATATTTATTGTTCCTTCATCTTGGATGTAGCTTTCCTGGTTGACTATTCCTTTTCCAGTTGAACAGCCGCTTAAGAGCAGAGTTAAGAGAACTAAGCCCATCAACATTTTCATGAATTATGGCGGAAACAGTTTTCTTTATAAAACTATAGAAAATGAAATAATTATTCGTTAAAATGTTTCATTTTCTAATAAGCAAATGAATAATTAAAATTACCGGTTATTAAATCAAATAAGCATAAATCTCCAGGATTCGCACAGAGAAGAAACTACTTCTCTGGCGCACCGATAAGATAGTTTTCTTATCGTGTGCATCCTTGGAGATGAATGCTAGTGAACGAGCAAGAGATTTCGCTATATTTGATTGTAGAAAATCCGTCTCGGAAAAGTGGCGGAAATCCCCACCGTTTAGGGTAGGGGATAGCCACTTTTCAGGATTTTCTTTAAATTCATTTGCTATAGTCTTAAAATTTCTTTCTACACTATCTTTCTCTTAGATGTACTTACTAGATACTTGAACATCAAGGGAGAAATAAGCGTGGTAAACAACGCCATCACCACTAATGCAGTGAAGATAGCCGGGGTAATAATTCCTGCCTTTAAGGCTAAGGTAGCAATTCCTAATTCTACATCTCCCTTGGGTGTTAATCCCCAGCCAATGATCATCCCTTCACGGAAAGTCCCTTTATTTAAGAGCAGGGCAATAGTAGTTCCTCCTACTGTTCCAAGTAAGGCAATAATGATCAAAATGACCACAAAGAAAACATTGGCGCTGATGGTACTAATGTCGGTGTTCAAGCCGACCCAGATGAAGAACAGTGGAATTAAGAATCCAAATGCGACAATATGAATTGATTTAGCAATATCGTGTTCTTCCCAATCGGGGATGTGTACGTCTTTGAAAATAGTCTGCCGCACAATTATCCCGGCAATCATCGCTCCAATGATAGACCCCAGGCCTAACAATTCTGAAAGCGAAGCAATCAACAAGACAATAAGTAAAGAGCCAGTAAACCTGGCGGTGCTTGATTTTTCCCGATCAAAGAACTTGATGGTATAAGGGATAAACCAAAGCCGTGCCGCTGCTATCAGCACCATAAATAATACTAAACCTAAAAACAAATTTAGGCGAGGAACATCGGTAATTGTAAGCTGGAAGAAAGAAAGCAGGATACTTACCAGGACCAATTCAATTAGATCATCAACCGCCCCTGCGCTGATGATGGTTTCTCCTAATCTGGATTTTACCAACTTTAGCTCTTCCAGCATCCCTATGGTAATTGATTGTGCGCTTACCGAAAGGGCTACTCCAATTATCAAGCTGATGATAGTATTAAACTCAAACACAAATTTCATCACTACAAACCCAAGAAGGAAAGGAAGCGTGGTATTGACTAAAGAGATTGACAATGATTTCTTAATGTTTTTCTTAAAAACAGAAAGGTTGGTTTCCAAGCCCACGTAATAGAACAATAAAATTATCCCCAGGTTGGCGAGGAAGGATAAAACGTCCAGATTTTCCTGGTTAAATAAAAAAGATCGGAAGACGGTTATGCCTAACATAATCCCTGCTCCAACTTGGCCGATAACCCGGGGAATGCCCAAGATGCGCTTTAATACTTCTGAAATAGTGAAAGCTAGCAGAAGCGCTACTAAAATCATGACGAAAGGCGACACCATCTTTTTGTAGAGGTATTGTTTTAGTCTTTTTTAACGTTTCTACTCTGCTATAGAAATCATTAAATAACACTACATAGCTGAGCTGAGCATGGCCACGTCAGCCCGATCAGAAAAAGCAGGGCTTCCTCCCGGAACGCTGATGCACATAGGGGAGGAAAAACAGCATACTCCTAAGATTTCTATAATCGATTATAATGAAACAAAATTTGAAGAAAAAATAGCCAAAAGCGTTGAAGAATGCTTCCCTTTTCGAAGGAGAAAAAGTGTTACCTGGATCAACATTGATGGGATCCATGACTCTACAATAATTAAGGATATCGGAAAACATTTCGGATTTCATTATCTGCTTCTGGAAGACATCATGAACAATGAGCAGCGGCCCAAGATCGAGACCTTTGAAGATCATATTTTTGTCATTCTCAAAATGCTTACCTGCCAGAAGAAGGAAGTCGCGACCGAGCAAATAAGCATTATCATTGGAAAAAATTTTGTCATTTCTTTCCAGGAAACAGAAGGAGATATTTTTGATCCGATTAGAAAAAGAATTAGGGAAAACAAAGGGAAATTGCGAAAAAGAGGCGCTGACTACTTGGCGTATTCATTGATTGATGCCATTGTTGACCACTATTTCGCCGTTTTAGAAAAACTCGAAGAGCAGATAGAGGATGTTGAAGAAACCATCAACCGGCCTACTGCTGAGACCATTAAAATCATGCATCATCTTAAACGGCAGACCATCTTGCTGCAGCGCTCTATCTGGCCTTTGCGGGAAGTTGTAAGCGGCATGATGCGTTCGGAATCTGTACTTCTCAAGAAGACTACTGCCATCTATCTGCGCGACGTCTACGATCATACTATCCAGATTATGGATACTATCGAAACGTTTCGTGACCTTCTTGCTGGGATGATGGAAGTATATCTGTTTAGCCTCAGCAACAAGACTAATGAAATTATGAAAGTTCTTACCATCATTGGGACCATTTTCATCCCTTTGACTTTTATTACCGGAGTGTATGGAATGAACTTTGACTTCATGCCCGCATTAACTTGGGAATATGGGTATTATGCAGTGATGATGGGGATGCTGATCATCGTGATCTTTCTGCTCTTCTATTTTAGAAAGAGAAGATGGATTTGATATCCTAATTCGGAAGGTTTTTATACGTTCTTTGCTCTCTTTCCTTGAAAAGAAGGTGATAGGTAAAAAATGTTTAACAGTATTATTGATATTGCTATTTATTCTTCCTGTAGTCATAGCTCAAGCATCTAATTCTGAGAAAGGGGTGCAGTTGAAAAATAGGTCCATGGTTGTGATTGTGGTAACCAGCATAATTGTCACTGATTTAGTGATACTGGCGATTATTTCCAAACGGAAACTTAACAACCACAAGAAGTTACTCTTCTCTTTAATGGTTATTCCCATTATTGCTGCAACCTTGTATACTGCCGGAACAACTATTTATTTAAACCACATTTCGGCAACCAAAGGGCCGGTGCATTGGCATGCTGATTTCGAGGTATGGAACTGTGGAAAAAAACTTGATGTAATCAATCCCAATGGCCTTTCTAATCGTATCGGAACGCCAGTCTTTCACGAACATAACGATTTTCGTATCCATATAGAAGGGGTAGTCATAAAAACAGAAGATGTGGCTTTGGATAATTTTGTCAATGTGATTGGAGGAGCATTGAGTGAAGAATCTCTTGGCGTGCCTACTAATGAGGGGATAGTGCTTTTGCGCAATGGTGATCTCTGTAGTGGAAAGCCAGGAAAGGTGCAGGTCTTTGTATACACAGTGGCCAATCCTCAGGAATCTGGAAAATGGATCTATACTCAAGAAAAAATAGAGGATTATGCTAATTATGTTTTAGCTCCTTATTCCCATGTTCCTCCTGGTGATTGCATTATCGTTGAGTTTGATCGAGAAAAAGAACGTACCGACAAGATTTGTACTACCTATCAAGTAGCCCTGGATCAAGGTGAGTTGCATGGCCGTTGAAGCAACCTTGCCGACTTTGATTACTGTAATTACGACCGCAGCAATCGATTCTATCAATCCCTGTGCTATCGGTGTCTTGATCTTGATGATTTCGGTCATGATCGGCGCAAAACAGTCGATTGGCAGGATGCTTCTCCTGGGCAGCTTGTATATT
>JBBSWK010000134.1:0-2374 GCA_038046325.1 Nanobdellota archaeon
CATGATCTTGTTTTCCTTGCTCTAATCTTTTTCTTCCTTCGAGTGTCTTTTCTGCCACCAGCCAATCCGTATACGTATCAATATCTAAAGAATCATCTTGATGCATTATTATTGGAATATTCTTTTCTCCATACAAATTCCCAGTAGAGAGAAACACTTCTTTCCTCACTACATACACCGCTCCGTTAAGAATGTAATACGTTTTACGCAAAGATTTATCAAAAAAAGCAGCTTTATTGTTAAAAACTAATTTTCCCTCCTTCCTTCCATCATCTAAAAACATCAATTCCGGTTTTTCTTTCACGAAGGTAACCGTTTGACTAGAATCAGCATCATTATCAACCAATTCCTTAATACATTTTTCAATTTCAGCAGTTTTCCTAAAAGGACAGGTTGGTTGTAAAAGAACAATCAAGTCATATTCTTCCTGCTGCTCTTTTTCAAATTCTGTCACCACATAGCGCAAAGAATCCTGCGAAGTAGTTGCATCTTCCGCCAAATGGACCGGCCTTTTCTGCACTAAGCAAGGAAAAGCACTGCTTACCTTCAAAATTTCATCACTATCGCTGGAGACGACTATCTTATCGATCAGTGCTGATTGCGCTGCCGCTTGGATAGTATATCCTATTAACGGAACTCCTCCCAGTTTTTTTATATTTTTACCTGGAAGTCTTTTCGATCCTCCTCGAGCTAAAATGACCGCAAGTATTTTTTTCCCTTTATACATTTTTAACCTTTTATCACAGATGTTCCTATTTTTCTTCTCTAAAATCAATTATTAAATCTTTAGTATCCCTGTTCTAAATCTACCACATTGATAACTCCCCTCGTAGTCGCAAAAAGCCGTAAGTTCTTGATAACATCGTCTAAATGCGGCGCCCCTTCCACCAGAGCAGCCCGATAGGGCGAGAGAATAATGTTATCAAGTTCTTCGAAAGGATATTTGGCCGAATAAGTCACCATGTTAGCCTCTTTCACAAAATCATCATACCAGACATCGATTGCCGCTGCTCTAATTCTTCTTTCGCTCAAAGCCTTATACAACGCTTCTTGGTCTATCACCGGCCCTCTTCCCACATTGATTAAGCAAGCAGAATTTTTCATAAGAGCAAATTCTTTTTCTCCGAGTAATCCTTTTGTTGATGAAGTTAAAGGCAAAGTAACGACAATGTAATCTGCCTGAGGAAGCACTTTTGCCAAATCGCTGCTAAAATTAATTTCTGCCTCTTCTTCCCCATCCTTTCCCAGGTGGAGTCTGAAGACCATCAATCTACAACCAAAAGGACGAAGAAAGGCACACACTTGTTTCCCAATCTTCCCATAGCCCAGCACACTCACAACTTTACCTCGTAAACTCCCGGGTAATTGAGGATCCTGATTCGGAAAATTAATTTTCTTAGCTAATCCTAAAACTAAACTGGCCGCATATTCAGCCACATAATAGCCATTTGAATGCGAATTGCAGAGCAGAACACCTTTTTGCTTCAATAAAAATAGAGGTAATTTTTCCACGCCTGCGCTTGGGGTTTGAATTAATTTCAATTGAGGACAATTATCTAACATCTTTTCTGAAACCTTCATCCCTAGCAAAACATCTGCTGACCTGGCTAAAGGGAGTACATTTTCTTCGGAAAAATCATCAGGAAGTAGAAGAGTGTACAGGTCTTGCAAACCATCGACAAGCTTGGCCTTATCCGTATCATTAAACTTATGCAAGGAAAGAAGAGTTAACATGTTCCTTTTAGTGCTGCAACTCCCGCACAAACTCCTCCAAATACTGTACTCCTTTGACAAATTCAACTTCATCTACACCTAAACTAATCCTAATATGATCATCCCAATTCTCACCGAATACAATTCCCGGCGTAGCGGCTACTCCTTTTTGTTCTACTAATCGAGCACAAAATTCATCTGAACCAAGGCCTAAACCGGAAATATTGAGGAAACAAAACTGGCTCCCTTGAGGCGGAACTAATTTTATCATAGTATTCCGCAACACCATCTTTTGCAATTCCAAGGCATTCTTCTGCAATAAAGTACGAAAAGAAAGCAGATAATCAGCTGGCAAAGAAAATGCTGCACAAGCTCCTTTTTGCACAAAGGTACAAACATTGGTGTTAATATGGTGCTGCATTTCCGCAATATGTTGAGCAATAGCTGCGGGAGCAACCAAGTACCCTATTCTCCATCCCGTCATGCTAAAGGATTTACTAAAACTATTGATAGTGATTACTCGTTCCGCTAATTCCTTCATGGAACCGAGACTGAAATGAGCTTGCTTAGTATACACCAACTTCTCATATACTTCGTCTGAAAGAATGTAAAAATCATGCTGCAACGCCAATTCCGCTAATTTCAACAACTGTTCTCGGGA
>JBBSWK010000135.1:0-1729 GCA_038046325.1 Nanobdellota archaeon
GGCAGGGGCTATGCTCGTAAAGGAAGTCGAAAATCCACGTGCATTTGGAGTTGTTGCGTGTGATGTTAATAATTGTGTGACGGAACTTATTGAAAAGCCGCAAAATCCCACATCAAATCTTGCCAATATCGGTGTGTATATGCTGGATGATCGTGTTTTTCAATATGAGCCGCGCCAACACGCAAACGGAGAATATTATTTAACGGACTCTATTGCTCAGCTTGCGAAACATTATCCGATCATCGCGGTTCCCGCTTTATTTTGGATTCCCATTGCTTCTCCGGAAGATATCACAAAAGCGGAAATTGATCATTTTCAACATTGAATGTTGAATACAAGTTTCACGTGTTACCCGTTCAACGAATATTATTACTCCAACAATAATCGTTTTCTAAAATTCCCGCGTTCCGCGATGATATGTTTTTGCGCTTTTTTTATTTCATTTTTTTCTATTTTTTTCACTTCGGCCATCAACGCAAAAATCTCGTCAAGATAGGCAAAACGCTCCACGAGAAACATCTCGTCATCCGGCTTTTCTGCCATTTCTTGTGTTTCCTCAAGCAGTTTCCTGCGCAACCACTCAAAATACTCCGCGTCATTTTCAAGGACGCGTGTTTTAATTTGCCTTCCTTCTTGTGCCAGAATTTCCGGCATTTTATCGCGTATAAGTTTACGAAAGAGTCTCATATCAACATTCAATGTTGATTGTGAATTAAACGATAATTTTCGAGGATGTTTTCTGTATAACCATCGTCAAGAAACATCTTATATTCTTCTTTACTTTCAAACTGATCAAGAATAATTGCCGGGGAAAGGAACCGTTCCCAACGGTTCACTAAAAGAAAATCTTGCAAACTTGACCAAGGATATTGAATTTCTTTGCCACGCCATTCCGGAAGCTCACTTGGGTTAGTAAAATGAATATACACGGAAAGATGGGTAAGATACTCATTTTTATCGATATGGATACTTTGAAATCTATTTTCAAAAAGATGTCCCTTTCTTGCGTATTTAGCGTTAAAATATTTTGTGTAACTATTACCAACACGCTGCATTAATAAAGAAATACCGCTATTTTTTAGTTCCTTCAATATTAAATGGAAATGGTTTGGCATGAAACAAAAACAAACAAGCTCTACTACTCTGCTTAAAAAAAGTTTTTTATAAGCCGACTTTTCGAGTATCGTTTTGTCTGACATTGAATGTTGAATGACTGAAACGAGGTCGCCTGGTCTTGATAAATAATTTTCCCACTGAAACATAAAGAGAGTAGTGAGAAACCGCCACCTATCTGCATCATCAAGAAAAATCAATCTTTTTTCTATACCGCGATTATAGATATGATAATATTCGTCAAGCGTAAAAATATGCTCTTGCATGCCTTTATTGTATCCCATCTTAATTCAACATTCAATGTTGGTTATGGTCGGGCCGCCGAGAGTCGAACTCGGTCTGCCTGCTCCCAAAGCAGGTGTACTACCATCATACTCCGGCCCGCTTGCCCAAAGTAAAATCGAGGGTTTCACGTGTTACCCCGCTTAGCGATGTGTCACGATATCTTTATATCAAACACCACATCCTCGAGATGTCTTATTGTAGCATATTTTTGAGAAAAATCGAGGAACACCGCAATGACGTCAATTTGCCATTCTTGGTCTTCTAAAACTCGCTTTTCAAGAAGATACGTTTGGATCGCCCGCGCCATCCGGCGTTGTTTCCAGAGATGAAT
>JBBSWK010000136.1:0-2297 GCA_038046325.1 Nanobdellota archaeon
GGATGGGGCAACCCCCGGTTTGTCTTGCGCCATGGCGTGCGGCACGACAGGGGTTGCTCCCTGTGGGATGTCGTGCAAGGGCAGGACGAACAAAATGAGGACTGACCGTCGCACCGCCATCGGTGCAAAAATCTTCAAATGGCATTTTAACTTTTAATGAACGTGTTCCCTACTTTATCCTAATAACTTCCAGATTCTTCGGAGCTACAGTTTCTATTCTAAAAGTTTTATGGATAGATGATGCTAAATCTAAACA
The DNA here is from genome assembly GCA_038046325.1 of Nanobdellota archaeon. GTDB lineage: Archaea > Nanobdellota > Nanobdellia > Woesearchaeales > GW2011-AR9 > JACPIL01. Next base: position 257 of record JBBSWK010000136.1, read on the forward strand.
TCTGGAACTTTCTCCGTGGACAATAATTACCTTACGCGGCTGCGGCGTGCAGCGCTTGACGAAATTCATCAACTGCCTTCGGTCGGAGTGGTTAGTGATCTCCACCCTATGCACGTCCATATTGATTTTGAACACTTCCGTTTTTTGTCCTTCCCGGCGCACGATCTCTTTATCTCCTTCCCTGATCCTATGTCCAAGGCTTCCGGGAGGCTGGTAGCAGCTAAAGATGAGGGAATGCTTTCTATTCTCACAAAGATTTTTTAAATATTCTACCGACGGCCCTCCCATCAGCATACCTGAAGTAGCTAAAATTAAGCAAGGGCCTTCTTCTAAGATTATTTTCTGCCGCTCTTTGTTTGAGCCTACTTCCTTGAAGAACGGCGAGAGGAAAGGATTCTGTTCCTGGTGGAAGATCTGCTCACGCATGTTACGGTTCATGAACTCAGGATAGGCAGTATGGATAGCAGTAATGTCCCATAACATCCCATCGGCATAAATGGGAGCTTCCGGAATATGTTTTTCTCTCATCAGGCGTTCACAGATGATCATTACTTCTTGAGCACGCCCTGAACCGAGTACCGGCATCAACACTTTTCCGCCGCGTTCAAAAGTTTCTTTGATCACTTTAATCATGTATTCGTCGGCTTCATGCTCAGCCATGTTGTTCTCTTTTCCGCCGTAGGTCGATTCCATCATCAAGGTTTCCAGACGCGGGAAATGGGTGTTTCCTGCTTCCAGGATATTTGTCCGCGCATATTTTAAGTCTCCAGTATAGGCAAAGTTATGTAATCCATTGCCGATGTTGAGATGCACAATGGCGCTTCCAATCACGTGTCCGGCATTGTACAAGGTCAAGCGAACATCAGGAGTGATGTCAGTAACTTCTTCATATTCTAAGCAGATAGTATGCAATACCATCTGGCGGACTTCGTCGCTGGTGAAGATAGGCTCTTTGCCTTCTGCACGCTGGATTTTGATCATGTCTAACTGTAACAAAGTCATGACGTCCCGGGTAGGCAAAGTACAGTAGACCGGGCCTCGATATCCAAATTTGAAGAGGTAGGGAATTAATCCAGAGTGATCCAGATGGGAGTGGGTTACAACTACTGCGTCGATCTCGCCAATATTAAATTCGGGAGCATCAAAGTAAGGATAGGCACCCGCGTCATCTTGGCTGGGATCGATTCCACAATCAATGATAACTCTTGATTCTGGCGTCTGAAGCAGAAAACAAGTTCTTCCTACCTGTCGAGAAGCTCCCAAGCAAGATAGCCTGATCCATTCCTGTTTTTTTTCTCTCAGCCAGCCATCATAAATCCGATGTCCGGTTTTATTAAGGAATTTTTTTCGTTCATCGGCGTTTTCATATAATACTGAACGAACGCTTTCGATTAACTTAGATCGGATCGGGGGAAGCCGTTTGATAAGCGGAATCCAAAACGTTTTCTCTTTAATTTCCTTTAATATTTCTCCTTGCTTGCCAATTACTAAACCTGGTTTCTCTGCATGCACAATGACCATAGCACGAGGAGGATCGAAAATGAATTCGTTTGCTCCCGCTTCGGCAGGAATGATTTCTTGAATGAGTTTTTTTGCTTTGTCCGGCTCTAAGCAAAGAGAAGGATCTGCGCGCAGCTCGATACGCTTGCGGAATTCTTTTACTGCTTCGCGGATAGTGCCTTCATTATCAAAAAAATAGTTTTTATCTTTGGTGTAAAGAACAATATTTGCTCCTTCGAATGCTGCGTCCGAGATCTTGCCTTCTGGCAAAACCTTGATGATTTCTTTTAAAATGTCTACCATGTAGTTTCTCCTTATGTGTTTTCAAATGCTTTTGGTTTTAATAATCAAAGTTGGTAATATAACGAAGGACTTGTCCTTCGGGATATCCCGAAAGACCAAAAATTATGAAATTTTTGTCTTTCGTTATAAAACGAGTTTTGGAAAGGAATCAAAAAAGGTTATTATTTCTATAAATTGTAGGATACTTCTTTGTGCATCACTTTCTTGATTTCTTTCTCGTTAATTACTACTACGTCAA
>JBBSWK010000137.1:0-1070 GCA_038046325.1 Nanobdellota archaeon
TGTAGCCTTCTCGCAAGGTTGCCAGCTTGCGCCTATAGTCTGACATGTCTCGTTTGATGATGGTCTTTGGCTTTACGATAGTTCTCTGGATGATCTTCTGTTTAACGATAGTTCTTTGCTTAATGATCGTCGGTGTTTTGAGTGTCTTGACTTTCTTGATCTTGCGCTGAGTTAGGAATAATGCTACGACGATAGCTACAATCAATAAAAACATGATAGGCACCGCAAACATGAGCGTTCGCCCTCCTGCAAATGCAGCTAATCCCGCTAATGCAGATATTCCTGCTTTCTCTTCAACAGTAAAAATTTCTGTTGCGGTCGCGAAGGAGTCAGCATAGATCATCTTTAGAGAAATGACATATTCTCCTGCTGGAAGATTTTTGGGAACATGAATTGTTTTTGTGAATGACGCTTGTTTTTCAATGCTGATATATTCTTCTTGGCTGTATTTGATCTCATTTGCTTGATTAAATATCTCGTACAAGAGAGTTACATTCTGCACGGGGATATCCATCAAATTGAAAACTGATACTGCAACCCGCAATTCTTCTCCTGCCCGCAAGGTTTTTTCTCTGATGTCTAAACTTCCATCAAGGAGAACTGAATCAGATTCAACTTCGAGCACGGCCATTATGATTTTATTGAATTCATCCTTTCCGGATGCATCTGCTGCATGTATCGTTACCGTGCCGGTATGGATCCCCAATGCCGCATCCCGCTGCGGATTAAAGGTCAACAAAACAGGTTGTTTGCTTTTCACCTGCAGTGAAAAAAGAGCGGGGTCTATGATGAGTAGATTTTCTAACGAGGTGCTTACATCTACTTCCAAGTTTTCCATCCAATCGTGGACAACGGTTATCTTCCGCTCCCACAATTGTGACTGCCTAATGCTAGATTTGAGAACGTCATCGCTTAGAATAATTCCTTCTCTGATGATTTTTATTTTTAACGTTGCAATCTGGTTTTCAGTTGATAATAAGGTGATGGATACATCCTTTAGCTTGTCGTCATCAAGATCGATCTCTTCACTCTCTCCTACATCTAAGGTAACAAACACGGGGTTTGATTTT
>JBBSWK010000138.1:0-5402 GCA_038046325.1 Nanobdellota archaeon
TCATCAAGGGATATAGTTTTACATACCTCGGTTCGTACAGAAATACTTTTATAAGAAACTCTGGGTTTCCTTTTTCTACAACATATCCAATATTTCCTCTCTCCCTATCAAAGTAAACAGAAAGATGACAGTCGGTTTTTTCTTGAACAATCTTATCAACACGCGCTATCTCTGAAGGAATTAAGTATTCTTCACCACCTACATCGGCAAAGTAAATTCCATATCTAGATGATGATAATTCATTACAGCCTTTAACACTTTCTTCAATTACTCTTTTGCTCAGAGACTTTGGTTCCATTACGTTCCTATTACTACTTGCACAGCCTAATCCTGCCAATACAGCCAAACCAAGAATTGCTTTTTTCATTGTAAACTGTCAATTTCCGTAAGTTTAAATATATTTCTAACTTTCTCAAACCATGAAACAAGTTCCTTCCTCCTTGCGCACCTGGTTCATAATCCATTTCATCGTTGATTATCTATTTGCCATTCCCTTGTTTATTGCACCAACTTGGTTTTTAACCTTCTTTGGCTTTACTGTTGTTGAATCGGTAACCGCGCGTCTTGTTGCTGCTGCATTATTTGGCATTGGCGGGATTTCCCTGCTAAGCCGCAATGAATCTGTTGATGCATATAAATCATTGTTAAAACTCAAAATAATCTGGTCTGTCAGCGCGATTGCCGGGTTAATCATCTCCATAGAACAAGGCTCTCCAGCCTCGTTATGGTTTGTGATTTTGATATTTACACTGTTCTGCGGACTTTGGGCTTATTACTTGAGGAAGTTAAAATAACTTTTTGAGGGAAGATTTTTTTAATAGTATGCAAATTCTGATCCTATGTCTAAGCTGCAACAGCATCTCCGCAACATCCTGCACCAGAATTATCGCATCAGTAAAGATTGTTTCATTCTTTTGATGCATGATACTGATTGCACTTTAGCAAAGCTCTTAACTGATGCCTATACTGCAGAAATTCAATCTAATCCGCATCAAATCATCAATTTTCCTGCCGTTGAAGAATCATTAGTTGAGCAAGCAGTAGCAGCCCTACCAGCTCATTCCTTAGTCATCTTGGTGCAAAGCCTTTCTTTCCGCATGACCAAGCATCGCCTGCGCGCTGATCTGTTCCGAGCCGGCCACATGGTTATCGAACACGCACGCTTATCTCTCAACAGCGATGAAGAAATACTGCATTACGTTGATTCCTTACAATATGATACACCCTACTATGTGCAGGCCAGCAATAAGATTGAGCAATTATTGCAGCAAAATAACACCTTGTGTATTGAATCAGGGCAAAATGGTCAAAATCTAGCATTACAAATCAATTCTACCTTCGAAAAACCGCTTAAAAATACCGGTGATTTTTCTGACAACCCCATTGTAGCAGCTGGTTTTCCCATCGGCGAAATCTTTACCGAAGCCAGCCAATTGGATAAGATGAATGGTTCAGTGATGGTCTTTGGTTTTCCCACTTTAGAACATAAAGCTCATTTCTGCACACCTTTTGAAGTGCAGATCAAAGACGGCTGTGTGATCAGCCATACCGGCCCAGCTCTGTTTGAAGAGATTCTGGAACGTATTAGAACCGAAGAAGTCAATGCTGCCGTCCAAGTGCGAGAGGTCGGCTTCGGATTGAATCGTGGTATCGGCTTTGGAAAAACCTTACACGAGCCTACTGCCTTCGAACGCTTCGCGGGCATGCATTTTTCCTTAGGATTAAAACATGCCATGTATGCCAAGAAATTAGGCCGTAAAGTGTATCAGAAATATCATATTGACATCTTTTGTAAAGTAAAGAATGTGTTTATCGGTGATACACTGATCATGAAGGATGGAAAGTATGTGGTTGAAAATGACTGAAAAAGAATCAGAGTTAGAGACAGAACTGAGAAAGAAAAATACTTCCGGATCATCTAGAAATTCTTGGAATAGTTTTTGGGATTCCTATTTTCAACCCCAACATTTTGAGAAAAGTGGAGAAATCTATAAAGCGTTAGGGGTTAAACTGTTCAGCAAGTATTGGATCAATGGAGGCAGTTATTGGGTTGCAAAAGGTCAATCTCCCATGGTGAAAGGAAGAAAAAAAGAGGATTTAGAAAGTTATATCGTAAAAACAAGACATCTTGAAGGAATACATCTAGCATTCTTACAGGTTTATTCTGCAATTACCGCTATATGTTTAGTTTCCGAAACCTATACTGCAGCAGCAATTAGCGTAGGGGCAAATGTGGCTGTTAATCTTTACCCAATTATGAGCATGAGGTACAATAGAAACAGAACAATAAAACTAAGTAAAAGATAATAACTTATCTCTTACTCCATAAAACTCTGCAAGCTCAAATTGACAATGTTTTCCTTGGCCTGCAATTCTTTAAATCCTGGTTCTAAGCCGACGAACAATTGATTCTCAAAGAACGATCTTCGAAAAGGAACACCTTTCTGGATCAAGGAGGAGATACATTCGGGAATGATGGAAGCAGATAATTCTGCTTTCTCAGCAATTTCTTGGTAGGTAAGCAGAGCTTCTCCCGTATACATAACTAAAAATACCTTCCGCTCCATCTGATTAAAAGGGGCGATGCTTGTTTTTGGCTTTGGAATACCTAAACTTAATTGAGTTTGATCTAAACGCTGAGAAACTTTTTCCACTTTTATTTCTAATTCCTGGAGAAAATCAAACAGAGCCTGCACCTCGGTGGTGTTGTCATTGATAGCTGCAAGATGCTCTTCCAGCATTTTACGAATGGCAGTAAATTCCTTATTCATTTATTTTTGACCTGAAGAGCATTTCTGCTCTCTTTTTTTCATCTCTCATAATTGGAAAAGCAAACCCTTTTCCTCTACCAACCCCAAGCAAAAATAATTGTTTCAGAATTTAAATAGCTTTCTCTTTTCAGCCATACTGTTACTAGGCAATAGTCATGCCATTTTTGGAAAAGCATTTAAAGGAATTATTTTCTTGCAAGGGTGAAGATTTATCGACGAGAAATTGTAAAAAATAAAAAGTTGATGATTTTATCGTCGAAGAAAATGGAACATTTGTATACCAAAGGCACTAAATATTCGAACTTATTATTAGTGCCTTTGTATATATAAAGGAGGGAAATTTTGTTCGAAAATTTCAATCCTTTAGTATAAATAAAAAATTATAAATAGAAAAACTTCCTTCATTGTTGTAGGGCTTCAAGAATACCTCCTCATTCAAAAGAGTTCTTTATAATGTTAGGGCTACTTTCATAACTATTTGGTTGTGATAAAATTATTTAAACGATCTAACGTACTAAACAAGTATGGATGAATTAGATAAGATCAAGGCTAGATATTTAGCAGTACTACCAAAGATTGCTACAGTCGATCTGCGCAGAAATCCAACATTGCTGGCAGAGATACAATTGCTTCTGAGAGATATTTCTGTCTTTTTGGAAAAAAATAGAAAAAAGCCTAGAACAGCGCAGATTCTTGCTCAAAACGACCAAGTACTCAAATTTAGGGAATATCTGTTAAGACAGTTACCTACATAGTTATGTCCCTCTAGAAAAAGAGGGCAGAAAAAATAACAGCCAACATATGAGCGCATAAGATGACTTCGATACAGGAATTCGAGAGTTTTCTTAGCTGGCAGGCAGCACGATCTTTCCATGAGATCGAAATTAATATCAAGCGCCTTCCCCCGGATAAGCCGGAAATTTTTGGTGACCTAAAACTGGCAATAAGTCATGCCCTGAACAAACTTTATTTTGAGATGCTTGATTTCCTCACTTGGCTGGAACAAGAAAATAGTGTAGTTAATTCCAGGAAGGTAAAAGTGCTTATCGATGATCTGCGCAAGGATAATGACCAAGTGCGCGATTTGCAAGCATACGTCTCTTCTCTTTCCACTGCCGGCCCTTCCTTCAAGAATAAAAGCTTATTCCAAGTTGTACAGCAGAGCCTCATAAAAAGGACTCGTGATATAGCTGCCGAGCTTGAACAATACGTTGAAGAGCTAAAAGTGTTGGAGCAGGAGCTCTACGGTGCTTCGGCCATCCTGAAGAGAGCGGAAAATTATCTTTTTGCCACTCCGGTAATGGCGGAAAGAATCAAGCAAAAGATTGAAGCTCTAGATACAACCCATTTTCTTTCGCAGAAAGCTGTCCTTGCTTCCCAGATCCAATTTTTTTCTGAACAGATAGAAGAACAATACCAGCTGCTGAGAAAGCTGCGGAAAGTATCTGCACTTAAGAGGGTGCTCGCTTCCCTGCAGCTGGCTAGAAATAATCTCAATACCCTGGCTAAGACCATCCTTAAGACTGATCCTAAGGTCTGGAAAGATGCTTCAGCAAGCTTTGAAGTATTCCGAAAACATCTGCTTGAAGACCTCGAAGGCGCGCAGAAGATATTAGCAGTCGGTGCAGAAGATCTTGATGATGTTAGAGAGCAACTGGCAGCATAAAGATTTTTAAATAAGGTTTTTTTGTCATCATTATGTCCCAAATCCTACCCTCCTTAGACCAATTCAGCTATAAATGTTATGTTCACCAAGCTAAAAACATAGACATCACTGCCTCAGCTTGCCTGAAAGAATACGCAATTAAAGAAATTGATCCTTTCGGTTCTGAAATAGAAGAGCCATCTGTCATCGTTCCCTTAGAAATAAGATGCCTTGGAAGAAGACAAAACCTAACTGTAGTTCGGTCTATTCCAAGATCACGACATTTTGTTGCCTATTATGATAAACCTGAATTTGGAGACACTCTTACCATCAGATATCAACCACGTAACCTTGATGAGATTTGTAAGAAAGCTGAGCGGTACGGTAAAATGGTTGCTTTAAGAGTCAAAGAATATGCAGCAGAAGAAAACCATCCCTATGATTTCACTGTAAATTTATTTATCGATGTCTTTCCCCATGGGAAAAAACAAAAGATTCTTGAATTGCAATATCATAGTATAGAGTATGGTATTCCAGCAGATGATTATGCTAAAATCTTAGCTGCTGCTCAACGGCCTTCCAACCCATGCCCATAAGATCCAAACGTGACCTGGAAGTTATTCTCAGTAAACTGAAGAGTTTTGAAAAGCCTTCTATAGCCTTAGAACAGTATCCTACCCCTAGCAATATAGCAGCGGAATGGGCCTGGAACATGGCTCTGAAAGGCGAAGTGGCCGGAAAAATAATTGTTGATGCCGGTTCTGGTCCTGGAGTTATTGGCATTGCTCTCTTGCTGTTGGGAGCGAGAAAAGTATTTTTCATTGACAAAGATTCTGAAATCATCCAAATCTGCCGGGAAAATTATGAAGCTATAAAAGAAGAATATGAAATTGGTGCAGCAGAATTCGTCGCTCATGATTTCAGTCTCTTTGATGGAGAAGCAGATATTGTAGTGCAAAATCCCCCCTTTGGAACGAAACAGGAAC
>JBBSWK010000139.1:0-1565 GCA_038046325.1 Nanobdellota archaeon
AATCCTTTTTCTCTCTTTGGATTATGAACACCAAAGCCAAAGGTTCAAAGGGTGAGCGGGAACTTATCCATTTTTTCAACCAAAATGGATGGTCAGCTATACGAGCAGCTGGCAGTGGTTCACAAAGATATCCCTCTCCAGATATCTTAGCCGGCAATGCCATGCGCCGAGTAGCCATTGAATGTAAAGTTACGGCAGAAAATAAAAAATATCTCTTCAATGATGAAATTGAGCAGCTTAGGACTTTTGCCAACAAATTTGGGGCAGAAGGATGGTTTGGAGTGCGATTTCCCGGCGAACCTTGGTATTTTTTGATGCTGGAAGATATCGAAAATACCGGTAAATGCTGGGCTATCTCTCTGGAATTGGCAAAAAGAAAAGGCTTGAAGATGGAAGAGTTGTTGGGTGTAAGTGAATTGCAGAAGAAGCAAGAAGACCGAAATATTTAAAAGCGTCACTACCCAAATTATAGGAAATCACTTAAATAATCGTTTGATTATCAAAGCTTAAGTGATTTCCTAATAAGGAAATAACTTTAGAGTTGCTTTTCGGTGTACCGAAAATTAAAGTTATTTCCTATAACATAAAAACCAATCCCGATAAAAGATTCTAGAAAATGCGCCTGACTCAAAAAAAAATCGAAGAAATTATGCTTTCTATCCTAGGAGAGGAAGGATTACCTTTAATCAAAGAACTTACCGGCAAGCAGCATGTTTCTGAATTTGAGCTGGCAGACAAACTCAAAAAAGATATAAAATTAGTGCGTAAGATGCTGTATTTTCTCTATAACCATAACTTAGTCAGTTTTATACGAAAAAAAGACAAGATAAAAGGCTGGTATATCTATTACTGGACTTTGCAGCCAGAAAGCATCAAATTCAGCTACGTCAAGCGAAAAAAAGAATTGCTGGCGAAACTGCAGCAGCGCCTAGAAGAAGAAAGCAAAGAGTTATTCTTTACCTGCCCAAACCGGTGTGTGCGGCTCAATTTTGATCAGTCCATGGATTTTGAATTCCACTGCCCAGAATGCGGTGAATTGCTGTCGCAGGAAAATAATGCAGAAAGGATAGAAACTTTACGCAAGAAAGTAATGGAAGTTGAAGGCGAGTTAGAAGAATTGATGGAGAAACGAAAAGCGCGAAAAACCGTATCAAAGGCCCGCAAGAAAGAAGTCAAAGCCCGAAAACGGGAAAAGCAAAGAAAAATTCCAGCAGCTAAAAAACAAGCGACAGCCAAGGCAAAAAAATCAGTAAAAAAGAAGAAATAATTTATCTTCTTTTAATAGCTTTCTGAATGCTAATTTCTTCCTTAAGAACCTTCCCAGTTAATTTTTGAATGTTCATTTCCATGGAAGCAACCCGTTTTTCCAGTAAGATAAGAACACGTAAGGAATATACTATTGCTAAAAGCGTTCCAAGTATAACGGCTAAAGTAAAAAATTGGATATCTAATGTTTGGAGCACCATTTTATACACCTCTTTTTTAACTAATTTTAATTAATCTATCTTACTAAAACAATATATTTAGGTATATAAACATTACGGTAACTAAATGTAAATCTTTAT
>JBBSWK010000140.1:0-7738 GCA_038046325.1 Nanobdellota archaeon
AGACCGGCTTCCTGCCGGTCCGGATGTTGATTCCAGCGATGACCTCATCGTGGTCGAAGGCCGAGCTGATGTCCTGACTTTACTGAAACACGGGTTCAAGAATACCATTTCTATGAACGGAACTTCTTGTCCGCAGACTATTAAGGATCTCAGTAAAGTTAAATCTGTTACGGTGTTCGTTGATGGCGACCGTGGCGGGGACTTAATTGTTCGGGAACTCTTAGGAGTAGCCGATGTTGATTTCGTCACTAAAGCTCCTGATGGAAAAGAAGTTGAAGAACTAGCTAAGAAAGAAATCCACCAAGCTCTGCGCGGCAGGATTACTGCTGAACAAGCTAAGCTTGATTTAGGCGTTAATAGTGATGGTACTTTGAAAGAGCCCTCCGACCGCATGGTGGAACGGAAATCATTCAATGCTAATAGGCCAGATAACGGCAGAGAGCAGCAAAATGGCTATAGAAGGGAGCCTCGAAATGATTCCAGAATGGATTCTCGTGACTCTCGAGGAAGGTATCCTAGCCGGCCGTCTGCGCCGATTCAAGCTCCAGTTTCCAGAGAAAAACGCTTAACTCCGGCAGAAAAGAAAATCTTCAAGGAAACCTTGGAAGCGCTTTTCGGCACCAAAGGAGCATGCATCTTCGACCAGAAGTTAAATGTCTTGGGAAAAGTTCCGTTGAGTGAATTGAATTCAACTGTTAAAAGCCTGAACGGCGGCATCTACGCTATCGCGTTAGATGGAGAAGTCGACGCTGAACTGGTCGGTTTGGCCGAACGTTACGGCATAACTCATGTAGTAGGAACCGCTTCCAAAGTAGGCGAGAACCACAAAGTGAGTGTGTTGGTAGAAGCGGAATTGTAAATTTTTTATTTTAATAATTAAGAAAATTTCTTCCGATACCTTTTTATCTTTCTTTTCTTTCTCTTAAATTTATGGTGTTTGATGTCATCATCGGCCGTTCTAAAAAAGAAGTAGAGAAATACGGCAAGCAAGGGACAGTATTTTTAGGAAAACAATACGTCCAGATGGGGCAATCCACTTCTTTATCCAATCCAGTGTGGATGGATGTCGCCAGCGCGCATGTCGCTTTCATTGTCGGTAAACGTGGCAGCGGAAAGTCCTACACCATGGGCATGATCGCCGAAGGATTGGCCGATCTTCCCCTGGAAATCAAACAAAACCTTTCCATCGTCCTCCTCGACACCATGGGTATTTACTGGACTATGAAATATCCTAACTTCCAGGATGCGGAACTGCTTCGGGAATGGAAAATAGATTCGCGGGGGTTAGATGTTAAAATTTATACTCCTACTGGCTTTTTTTACGAATACAAGAATGAAGGAATTCCTACTGATTTTCCTTTTTCCATTCGTCCTTTGGATGTCGGTCCGCATGACTGGTGTACTGCCTTTAACCTTGATCCCAATTCTGCCGAAGGGGTGCTCATCACTAAAATAGTACAGAACTTATCACAAAAAGAAGAAAGTTATGATTTAGATCATCTCATAGACTTAGTAAAAAAAGATACCGAAAGCGATCGAGTAGTAAAAAGCGTGGTGATTAATCAATTTGAAAAAGCGAAAGGGTGGGAAATCTTTTCCAAAGAGGGAACGCCTCTGAAAGACATCATCGCTCCTGGCCAAGTCACAGTCTTAGACGTCAGTCCTTACGCTACCATGGCTTCCGGCTGGGAAATCAAAGCGCTCGTGGTCGGATTAATATGCAGAAATCTCTTCAATCAACGCATGCTGGCCAGAAAAACTGAGGAATTCAAAAGTGTTGACGCAGCTATGCATTACTTTACCAAAAGTGTTGAAGAAAAGATGGAAGAACCGTTAGTGTGGATCGCTCTTGACGAAGCCCATGAGCTTCTCCCGAAAGATGGAAAGACTGCTGCCACGGAAGCATTAATCACTATTTTACGTGAAGGGCGCCAGCCTGGCATTTCTTTAATCCTGGCCTCGCAGCAGCCGGGAAAGATTCATACTGATGTGATGACCCAGTCAGATATTGTTGTCGCTCATCGTCTTACCGCTAGACTAGATGTTGAAGCCTTAAGCCAATTAACCCAGAGTTATATGCGCCAGGGATTGGAGCAGGAGATAGACCATCTGCCGCGTGTGAAAGGAGCTGCAGTCATTTTCGATGACTCCAATGAGCGTATTTTCCCAGTACAATTACGTCCACGATTTACCTGGCATGGTGGGGGAAGCCCTATCGCCATCTCTGAAAAGAAAGAATATTTCAATAAGAGCATGGAAGATTTTAGAAAACTATAAAATCATTTTTGAGAATATTTTTCCGATGATTTTGCAAAATATGATCCAGATATTGCCCAACCATCTTTGGAAGTTCTTTAGTGTCATACGCCAAGATAATTTTATTCTTTGATAAGATTACTATCCTATCACCGTGGAGGTCGCAGCCTTTATCTTCGATGAACAGCTCATCTTCATCATCCATCTTCTTGAAAAACATACAGTACGTGCGATCGCCGATGGGTATGACCTCGTAGTACCCTGGCTCCTCATCAACAAAAATAGAATATCCGTCAATTTCAAATGGATAGGGCGGAGAAACTGGAGGGGGAAAAGATTTGACACATCCGCTGCTTAAAATGAGAGAACAGAGGGTAGGAAATAATCTAGAATAGGATTTCATCAGTATAACGGAATATGATTTTAGTCTGTTTTTCCTTTTCTGGTTGCCCATGTACTGCCGTCTGAAGCAGGAAATCAAGATATTGCTGTGTTTCTGGAACTAAATCTTTTCGGTCTTTGAAAGAATAGAATCTTTCTTGTCTTGAAACTTCTGCTGCACTGTCGGCAATAGAATCACAGCCTTGATCATAAATGCGTAACTCAACATTATCTTCTTCTAGCATTTTGAGATAACAATCACCACCACTTTGCTCTCGGTATAGCGCTTTTGCTCTCCCAATAGTCACTGGATGCTCAACAAAAGTAGTATGCGAAGCGCAACCGCCTAATAAAGATAAAATCCCTGCATAGAGTGCGTTTTTCAATCTACACCTTCATCTCCCTCAATCTTTTAACTCTGTTTTCAGTGGAAGGATGGGTGCTGAATAGTTCCAAGAAAGAACTTGCTTTTAATGGATTAGAGATAAACAAGTGTGCCGTCGCTTCCGTCTTTCCCATTCTGGCAAAAGGATGGTTGTGTACGCTCTTCTCAATCTTCTGTAAGGCAGAGGCCAGGGCTAATGGATCTTTGCTGAGATGCGCACCAGTTTCATCAGCTTGATATTCTCTGGAACGAGAGATTGCTAATTGGATGATCATGGCCATAATCGGTGCAATAATCGCTAACAGCAATAATTCTAGGAAATTACTATTCCCATTTTCATTATTCTTTCCTCCCATTCCACCAAAAATTGCTGCCCAGCGGGCCATCATGGCGATATACGAAATAACTCCAGCAATGGTAGCGGCAACAGTGGAAATGAGGATATCCCTGTTCTTAACGTGGCCAATTTCGTGTGCTAACACGCACTGCAATTCTTTTTCATCTAAAATTTGCATGATTCCGGTGGTGACTGCGACTGCAGCATGTTGCGGATTTCTTCCTGTTGCAAAAGCATTGCTCTGCGGCGTATCGATAATATACACTTTTGGCATCGGCACGTGCGCTTTTCCAGCGATTTCTTTGATTATTGAATAAAGCGTAGCGTATTTTTGCTTATCTGCCTCTTTCGCCCTATACATCCATAACACAATCTTGTCCGACCACCAGTATGATACAAAATTCATTCCCCCAGCAAAGATAAGAGCGATAGTTAAGCCAGTCCTTCCACCTGCTAATCCGCCGATAAAAAGCAATAAGCCGGTCAACCCTCCTAACAGAAGTACAGTTTTAAGCTGATTTTTGATGTTCATACTGTCTTTTTCTTTTGTGTATTTAAAAGAATTGCGTTTCATAAATCCCACAGCAAACTATATAAACGTAAAAACTTTAATTTGTAAAAAAGATGGTCTTAGAACACATTTTTCCTGAAGATTGGCTGGAACGAAGAGGAATTTATGCTTTTTTATTAGGGATGGGCTACTCCCTGGTCGGGGTTTTGATTGCTTCCATTTTATTTCCTGGCGATCCCGCATTGGTCGCGGTGGCCTTTACATCTATGCTTTTACTTCCAGAATTATATAAAATATTCTCCATAGAAGAAAGACAGGAAAGCCTGGAGCAGCGTGTTTCCCTTCGCAGTTTGTGGAGAGATGATATAGAGGTAGTTCGTATTTACATCTTCCTTTTTTTGGGAATCATGTTTGTGTATTCTGTAGGAACCATTCTTCTTCCAGAACTGCAAGCCAACAGCCTATTTCGAGAACAGCTGGAGATCCGTTTTGGGCAAGGATTTTCAGGAAACGCGGTTGCCGGTCAAGCTACTTCCGCTGAAGTTTTTTCCAGTGGATTATTTTACACTTTATTGACCAATAACTTCTTAGTGTTAATGGCTTGTTTTATCTTGGCCCTCTTAGCCGGCGATGGTGCTATTTTCATGATAACTTGGAACGCATCGGTGTGGGGCACTATATTTGGACTTACTGCCAAGAATGCTGCAGTATTCGCTGGAAAACATCCCTTATATTTCTTTGGGCTGATTATGCTGATTGTCTTTCCACACATGATTATAGAAGCTATATCCTATTTCCTGGCCGCAATTTCCGGCAGCGTCATCTCCAAAGATGTGATATTAGAACAATTTGCTTCTGAGCGTTTCTTTGAAGTGTTTGGATTTAATCTTTACCTTCTACTGTTTGGTTTGTTTTTCTTATTGCTGGGAGCAATCGTAGAAACCTTTGTATTGCAGAATGTAACAATTTATCAGGAGATCATTCAGTTGAGCTTTAAGGCGATGGGCGGTTGATTTACCCCTGCGGCTTACAGACAAGAAAATTTCTTACAGAAATTTCCAGCATGCCTTACCCGTGGGGACGGCATACTTCATAAAAGTCACACTGGCCGCCATTCCATTTGCATAACGAAGTCACGTTCTTCTGATAATCTTCTTTCTTTTCTGTTACAGAAGTGTGTGCATGGACTAATTCGATCTCTTTCTTGGCTAATTTCAACAATTCTTCATCCACTGGAACTAACTTCAACTTATGCCGCAAGAAGAAGATCCCCGCTTTTGAGGGCAATTTTCCATGCTTCTCAAAGTAAAGTAGACTGTAAATAGCCAGCTGCAGCCTGATACTATCCTTCACTTCTAAATTAGAGTTTGTTTTGTAATCAATGATATGCACTTCATCTTCCAGATGTTGGATGGCATCGATGAATCCGCGCACGGAATAATTATCCGAAACATATTCCATCTCCCGTACCGGAGTAAGGTAGGTAAATGCCTCTTGCAGGGAAATGTGTTTTTTCTGCATGGTTTCTTCAACTTTTTCAAAAAATTGATTGCTCCAGTTGATCAGCATCAGCATAGTTTCTTCAAAATAAAATCGCAGCTGATCTTGGGTAAGCTGTAGTTTTTGCAATTCCTGTGCTTTGGCTCTCCAATGATATAGAAGAAGTTTTTGGAGAGCTTCACGAGATTTTTGTTTATAATTTTCAGGAGTATAAGAATTAACATCTATGTCATAGAAATCTTCTAAACAAGAGTGGGCGATATTTCCCCGCACCGTATGGATGCTGGGAAACGTAGGCAGTTTCTCAATGTATTGGTAATAATATTTTCGTGCGCATTGCTTGAACGTATTAATGGATGACGGAGATTCAACTCTTTTCGCCATAGAAACATCCCTCCTCTTTTTAATCAGGAAAGCAAAGTCAATGCTTTAAATGTTTTTCCGTGCTTGAGTAGAGAAGTTATGCACAAAAAATAATTTCATACTATTCAGCACGCCACGCACTTGGCGGCTGTCGGCTATGTGAACATAGCCTCACGTGACAGCCCGGAGGGCGCTTCCCCAGTCACGTCAGCGCCAAGTGGCGTGCGGCGAGGCAGGGGATGCTCCATCCGGGATGCCGAGTAGGGCAAAACGAAGTTTTGGCCGTCGCACCGCCACTGTTGGCGCAGTTTTCTTATGGAAAGAAATAAACTCTTCATTACATAAGTTCCAGCAAAGCTTTTATAAATACACTTCAGAATAATATTTCTTATGCCTCAACCTCAAGATGAAGAAATACAAGTCATCCGAGTCCGCTTGCCACAAAGGCAGGAAGTTCTTGGTATAGTACAACAGCGGCTCGGCGGTAGCAGGATGAGAGTACTTTGTTTGGACGGGAAAGAGCGCATCTGCAGGATTCCCGGAAGGCTGCGAAGAAACCTCTGGGTAAGAGAGAATGATGTGGTCATCGTTGAGCCTTGGGAATTAGGCGGCCATGAAAAGGGAGACATCGTGCATAAGTATCAGGGCAAAGCGGAAGTTGCTTTCTTGAAGAAAAAAGGTTATTTGAAGAATTTAGAAGAAGAGTTCTAAGCCAGTTACACTAGGCGTCGAGTCACTTCGTTCGTGACTTTCCCTAAATTGGAAAAGAGTTGTATTCAAGTGGAGCATTTCACTTTGTTCCAGCCCCACGACATATAAAAGATTGAGAGTATTTGCTTCATATAATCTCTAATTACTACTTTTGAATAGAAAATTATTTAAAGAAGTAACCTAGAAATGGTTTATGAAACAAAAAAGTCCAGGAAAGTTCCTGTTTCAAAGCTTATTGCTGGTTATTCTGTTGGTGTGTTTGGCTCTGAAAGGGTTTTCAAGCAGCATCGAATTAATAGCATTTGTGGCCTTACTCTTCTTATCAGTAGTTGGTTTAGTTGCCTACAGGACTTACGGAGAGAAGATGTTATTTGTGGTATTTTCTCTCTTCGTCTTGGACGTAGTAGTGCTCTGGCTGCCTAGCAACTCATTGTATTTCACTCTGCTCTTGGTAAGCCTGCTTGGACTTTGGGTAAGCATGCCTTCCAGCAGGAAATGTAAAGAAGAAGAATGCTGTGAACCGGTATCTTCTCCTCCGCCGCAGAAAGTGGTGGACGGAAAAGTTGTTGAAGCAAAACCTGAAGCAAAAGCTGAGCCGTCGAAGAAAACTACTTTCTCACCAGGAAAATATGTTGCGAGCAAACGAAGCAACGTCTACCACGAACCGAAATGCGAGTGGGCTAAGAAAATCCAGAAAGACCGTCGAGTATGGTTTGCTTCAAGAGAAGAAGCCTTGAACAAAGGATATAAGAAGCACGATTGTGTGAAGTGAATAATTTTACTATTTCTTCCAAAAATACACCACTAACCCCACAACAGAAATAGAAATTGCCATATCCGCAACATTAAACACCGGCCAGAATCCCACGTCAATAAAATCTACCACATATTGTCGTAACATTCGATCAATCAGATTTCCTGCTACTCCGCCTAAAAATAAGCCAAACAGCAGCTGCACCCAGCTCTCTTGAGGAATTTTCTTATAATAATAAATCACACCCATAACTACAACCGCAGAAATGATTGCCAAGATGGTCATCTGCCCTTTTAAGATACCAAATCCAGCGCCGGTATTATGTACGAAATGAATGGAAAGAAAACCAAGGTCCCATTCCGGCATTTTTACTGCGATTAGAATTTTCGTGATTTGATCAATTACAATAGTTACTAAGGCAATGGCAGCAAATAAAATCAGATACTTTTTTTCCTTCGTCACCATAATCGTTGTCGCTGTTGCGGTGGCACTCCCGCTGCTCGTTCTAAATTTGCTGTGCGCTGATCCAAAGAACTTAGC
>JBBSWK010000141.1:0-3216 GCA_038046325.1 Nanobdellota archaeon
GAAAATAAGAGGCGTGCTGCTCCGGATTGTATCCTAAAACTGCGCAAAGGCCGTGAATATTATAATCCCTATTCTCTGTTTGCGCTTGCTGGATCTCGTTGGTGCGCATTGTATCTAAAAGACTATAAAGCTTGTTTTCCAAATCTACAGAATTATTAACTGGTATGATGCGCATTTTTGTCTTCCCGGTCACTAGTATACCTTTTCCTATATTTATATGTTTTTAACCTTATTTTTTTATTTTTAGTTAAAAATTGCATAAAATTTATTAATAAATAAAAGAAAATAGCACTATGAATAAGCTAGACCACTCTTTGCTGTTCCTTCGCTCAGAAAATGCCCGCATGAGCCTAAAAGAACTGGGCCGCCTGATAAAGAAAAGCTCCCAATTGTTAAAATACAACGTTTCCGTCTTAGAAAAGGAAGGGATTTTGCATGATCCCTTTTACATTTTTGATTATTCCTACTTTGGCCTTCTGTTGTTTCGAGTCTATTTTAAGGGGGTGTATGTCAAGGAACAAGATAAACTCAAAGTCATAACTGAACTACGCCAAAATCCCTATGTGCTTGCTATATACGAATTAGTGGGTGAATTTGATCTTGGTGTTGAATTCGCTGCTCCCAATCCTTCTAAATTTAATAAAGAATTCAAAAAAATCATCAGCGGTAATCCCTTACTGAAGGAATATAAAATCGTCTTAAATATTGTTACTCACATCTATCCAAGACATTACTTGGTAAACAGCGCAGAATTGCTTACCTTATACGGACAAAAGATTGTAGGTGGGGATCGCGAGAAGGAAGAATTTGAACCAGAAGAATTGGCCGTGCTTGGTGTTCTTCTTCATCAGCCGACCATCCGCTATACTAAATTAGCCAAGGAAGCAGATTTAAACATCAAAACGGTAAAATCAATTTTACAGAATCTCACCAAAAGAAACATCATCCGTGGCTGCAAGTATCTGATCGATAAAAATAAATTGGATGTCACCAAAAATCGTTTGTTTTTGAAACTGCATAATCTTGATGTAGAATATGAATCAAGAATATTAGATTTCTTGCACGATAATCCTGAAGTTATCCAGCTCAATAAAACTGTAGGTGACTGGGATATGGAAATAGACCTCGAATCATTAGATAAAAGCAGAATTCGCTATATTATTAGTAAACTTCGTGAAGAGTTCAGCGACTTAATTGCCGGATTTAATTTGATAGAAGTGTATGAGTATCATAAAAGGACGTATTTGCCGGAGTATTTGTTTAAGGAAGAGTGACTGATTTTCTATGAAGTTTCATCCTCTAAACCTAAACGACAATTCATTATATTCAACGGTATCATAAACACAGATTCCTTCCTCCCGCCACAGTACAAATTCTGATATCCCGGCGTCTAAGGAAAATTTGCTGCAAATGGTGCAATATGGATCGCCTGCTTTTTTCTTATTTCCTTGCTCGTCAAGGCGGATAAAATACAATCGTGACCCCAGAAAGTTTGTCTGGATGATGCTGTAGCGCATCGACAATGGCGCGCTGTTCAGCATGCAGGCAGCAAGTCTTATCCGATTTAAAATTGGCAGGCAAGGAATCCTTCAAGCACTTTTCTAATTTCACATCTAATGGCGGAGAATTATATCCTTTGCCGATGATTCGATCATCTTTGACAATGACCGAACCGCATTTAGATCGAAAACAGCAAGCATAGGCGGCAGCAGTTGCGGCATCTTCGATATATTCCATCGCTTTTATTGCTTCTTCACCGGAAAGAATTCTCATTATTAAAAAAGATCAAAGTATGATTTAAATAATTTATTAGTCTCAAGAAACTACTTATCTATTTCCTAACCAATCCCTTCTTGATATTAGCCATCAATTTGTCAATCTCTTGAGGATCAACATGGTCATACCTTGTTTGCGGCTTGACTTCTTGGTTATCTTGTGCACTTTGCAACATAGAAGCGACAAAGATCGAAGCACCATCCTTTTTTACTGGTTTTTGGCTCATTATGAACAGAAAAGAATTACTGCTATTTAAGATTTATTGTACTAGTTAATCAATTTGCAGAAGATACTTTTATAAATTTTAAAAAAATGAAAATAACTATGAAGACCTACTCCAAAATCATTGTCGCTGTTTCAGCCCTTTTTACCTGGATCGCTATGGGAACCTTGCTTTTCCACCGCTTAGAAGCATGGAGCTGGGTGCAGGCATTCTATTTTTCTGTTGCAACGATAACTACAGTTGGATACGGCGATTTATACCCTACTACCGACCTTTCCCGCATTTTTGTGTCCTTCTACATTCTTTCAGGAGTCTCTATAAGCTTGGTTTCGCTTACAGTTATTGGTTCAGGCCTTTTGGCGAAACATGAAAAGAATTTTCTGCAAAGGGCACGCAATTCCTTGTTTGGAAAAAAGAGATAAAAGAAACATTATTAAGTGTATAAATTATTCTTTATTTTTATGAAAAAAGAGTGTAGAACCTTTCTTTTAGTAATATTTATTGTATTATTTTCTTTCTTCTTACTTGCCTGCGCCCAACAGCAAATGCCTATTTCTCAAGAATCTGTCGAAATGGCATCAGAAACCGTGCCCGCTCCAGTTCTAGAAACTTCTCCAATAGAAACCAATAATTTAACTGTTAATCAGCCAGCTATCCAAGAGACTAAAGTTCAAGAACTTAAATGCAGCAGAAAATTCTCTCCTCAATTCAATGCCGGATCTTATTATCAAGATGCATTATTTGATGCTCATTTTCATATGCCTCCTGCTTTTGAAGATGAACATGAGGAAAGCCCTCTCTTTTTTCCGAAAGGTTTTAGGGTTCCGGTACTTGGAAAAGAGATTACTCTAAATGAAATTTTATGTACTTTTGATAAAGAAAAAGTAATCGGCGCTATTACATTTAACACCTGGGAATATGAAAAGCAGGAACAGTCGATACAAAATTTGGCAGATATGAAAAAGCAATTGCCTGCCGGGGTCCATTTATTCCTCATGCCTGCGGAGTTAGAGGCAAAAGAATTAGATGAAGCAATAAGTTCGCATAAAGGGGTGTTTGACGGTTTTGGAGAAATCGTATTTTACGATCCGGATAGGGAAGGAGCAACTCCAGACGATCGTATTTCTTTAGAAATCAACAACATTGCAGAGAAGCACAAGTTTATTGTTATGTTTCATCCAGATAGTGGACAGGAAACTAACGTTGAAAATGCCCTC
>JBBSWK010000142.1:0-3274 GCA_038046325.1 Nanobdellota archaeon
AGACATGTCAGACTATAGGCGCAAGCTGGCAACCTTGCGAGAAGGCTACAGCCGAGGATACATCAAAGAAGACACCTATAGAAAGCTAAAAGGAAAGTTGGAAGAGATTATCCGTAAGGGAAGCTAAAGCCCATTTTATCGAAAATAACGACCGCAAAAGATTTATAAAGGCGTACAGTTTAATCTCTTCAGAAAAGAAGTGAACGCAAGATGGGATTTTGGGATAAGTTCAAGCGAACAAAAGCAGTCCTTATCCATGAAGAGAAAGATGTCGGTTCCCAACCTTTGCCGGAACAACATATAGAAGTAAGCATTACCCCCTCGCAGCCAGGCACTTCTTCCAGGCGAGGAAAAGCTCTTAAGAACAGACGAAGGAAGAGCAGAGTGAAAAAGAGAAGAGTCATGAAAAAACGCAGCAGCCCTTCAAAGGCAAAGCATAAAAAAAGAGCCAGACCTTCTGTTCCCTCTCCAAAAGTAGGAGAAGGAAGCACTAATAAGTGGATGCATAAAGAACGGGCGCTTCTTGATGCTGCGTTACGCGATTTAAATCGCGAATTATCCGGCTTACGAAGTTCTCGAAGAAAGTTGGAAACAAAGATGGCTGAACTTTCAGACAATTTAGGTTCTACTCAAAATAAAGAAATAGCCTTACGAACACAGATTTCTGATCTCATGAAAAAAGAAACCAATCTCACCAAGAAGAAATCTTTAGCTAAGGACAAAATGGCCGACATAGATCAGAAGATCGAGAAAGTGAGATCCATCCAAGCTGATTTAAAGAGTGTTTAATTTTATTCTTTTAGACTCTTAAAAAACTTCTTCTTTTCATTTAAGGTTATAATTTCATTAAAAATGAACCTTAATCAAAGAAAGAAAATATGAAAAATGAGATTAAAAAAACTTAATCTGAAGCTAAACGCCAGATCGCTTTCATTCCCACGATAATTGCGCCAGGAACAACAAAGACCACAATGTTGCTTAAGCTTGGCCGCAAGAGGTCTCCAACCCCATATACAAGATTAAGGTTGACGATGCCTGCCAGCATCAATGCTACTGCTGCAGTTAAGAAAGGCGTGGTTTCCTTCGCCGTTAGATTAAACAATCCCACTAATGTACCCAAGAGAACAAAAGTTGTAACATAAACACGGGATGCTTCTGAACCTAATAAAGAATCAAAGACTCTATGGAATATGCCTACAACCAATGCTAATGCTATACCTACAAAGAACGCATAATGAGCTAACCGATGCAATTCAACTCCGCTTTGGCTAGCAAAACCAGCTCCTCCTTTTTTTTGGACCATCTTTACTATCACCTCTAATTATGACTGTAATAATGGTTCTAGAAAATACATTTATGTATATAAGGATTTCGGTCAGGAAAGTCTCTGTATTTTTGTATCTGTCATGGACATATTTATATAAAATCAATAGTCATTAGAAAAATATGATCGACTTCACCCTAGAAAAATGTAAGACCAAAGCAGCATATTCTGCTAAATTAAAGAAACAGCAACATTTGGATTTACAGAAGATCAAACGGAAATTTGAAACTGTTTTAGAAACGCCCATTTTGTTGGTTCTCAAAGTTGATGGGGTGGAAGTAGTTGTACATGGCTACGGGGAATTGTTGTTTAAGAAATGTGATGATGTAGATTTGATGAGAAAGATTGCGGAAATGATTTATGGGGCAGGGTTGAAATAAAGCGCTTAAAGAGGCAACGCAAAGCTTCCAATAAAATTCTTTTGGTTTAAACCGAGAAGAAATTTAAGAAGTTTCGCTCAACTGCCCCTTTTCTTCGACTCTTTGTTTGAAATTAGTGAAACAAAGGAGTGATTGAAAAATGAATGAAAAATTAGCAGAATTGTTAGGATTAATGGCTGGTGATGGATGTCTTTCCAAGACTGGTAGAGCGAGATATATTTACATCTCCGGACACAAAATTAATGATTTGGAATATCATACTCTAGTAACCAAGAAACTTTTCAAAGAACTATTTGATAAAGAAGTGAAAATAGAGTTTAGAAAAGATGAAAATACGCTTTTTATAAGATTTTCAGATAAAGCTCTTTTTGAAGAACTATCAGAATACTTACCAATTGGAAATAAGTACGGGCATTTAAAGATACCTTCCCCTATATTGCAAAATAAAGAATGTTTCTTTGCCTTTGTGCGCGGCCTTGCTGATACTGATGGATGTATCATCTTTAGCAAACAGCATAGAAACCAAAGATATTATCCTCGTATTGAAATTACAAGCAAATCAAAGACTTTTCTTATCGAAATCCTATCCCAATTAAAGACCCATGGTTTTTATGGATCGGTAAGCCATAAAGGGAAAGAAAACTATCGCTTGGAAATTCCCGGTAATAAGAACTTACATACTTGGTTGTTATTGATCGGGTTTAATAATCCAACTAAAATGGATAAAATTAGAAAATATAAAAGCGCCCCGGACCAGATTTGAACTGGTGACCTTGTGGTTAACAGCTTCGTGGATTTTTCCTCACACGCTCCACCACTAAGCTACCGGGGCTTAATGCTTTTAGTGAGCAAATTCTTTATAAAGATTTCTTTCTCCAAATAGATTTATGGAAATCAGCAAAGGCATCAAAATCGTAGACACCTCATTATGGTTTGAGGCAGAAAAAGTGCTGGTCATTAACGATCTCCATATCGGATACGAAGAAGCTCTGCACCGCAAAGGTGTGCTTGTTCCAAGATTCCAATTAGAACAGATCATCAATAAGCTAAAAAGTATCTTGCAAAAAACAAAACCAGCAAAAATTATCATCAATGGAGATTTGAAACATGAATTTGGCAAAGTGTTGCGCCAGGAATGGAGAGAGGTGTTAGAGTTTTTGGATTTTTTGCTGCGAAATGTTTCTGAAGTTATCATTATCAAAGGCAACCATGATCCGGTCATCAAACCGATAGCAGACAAGAAAGGCATAGCAGTGGTAAGTGAATATATGATTGGCGATACCTTGATTTTACACGGCGATGAGTTAGTCGAGACTAATGCAAAAAGAATTGTGATAGGGCATGAGCATCCGGCCATAACTATCCGCGAAGGCAGTAAGTGGGAAAAATACAAATGCTTCTTGAAGGGAACGTGGAAAGCAAAAAGAACAGGAAGCGGAAAAGAAGGCAGGGGAAAATATATGGGCAATAAAGAGAAAGAATTGATCGCCGTGCCCAGCTTCAATCCGTTGTTAGAAGGCACTGATGTACTGAAAGAGCAATTACTCAGCCCATTCTTAGATGACATTGG
>JBBSWK010000143.1:0-3341 GCA_038046325.1 Nanobdellota archaeon
TTGTCCGCCAATTAACCAAAACATTGAAGATGCATAGGGTAGGCCCGACCGAAATAAAACGCTTCGGCCACGGCAAGTTACGCGGCTATTCCATGATGCAGTTCATTAAAACCAGCACTATTATTGCTCATTTTGATGAACAAGGAAATCGGGCTTTTCTGGACATCTTCAGCTGCAAGACTTACAGCGCCAAGAAAGTCGCTCAATTTTGCAAGAAATACTTCAAGGCCAAAGATTATGTTTTGTATGTTGAAGAACGAAGATAATCTTAGCGCAACAACGATTTCTCATTCGAGTGATGATAAAATTTCAGCAACAAGGTTAAGAACGCAAAGGCGCTTAAACCATAGGCAAAGATGTAAAAGATATTAGCCAGAGCTCCCAGTACACTGGAAGCGCCCCAATAAGAAAACAATAAATCCCCGCCAAGAAAGCCTATGTTGGCAAAGAATAAGTATAACAAATGTATCTCGAAAGAATCAAGATTTCGATAATATAATAACAGATTTGCAGAGAAAAGTAAGATCAAAGAAGTTAGCAACGGATAAAGATAACCTAAGAATGTGCCTTCAGCAACAGAAGCATATAATAGCACCCCAATTATAAGCAGTGAGCCTACTACCAGCAAAGGCACTAATTTGCGCGTTTCACCATATTCTTTGTGAAGTGTACTGCTCAAGGCAGCAAAGGAAACCAGCATAAACAGAGCTCCAGTTATCCAATAAAAATCGGGCATCCCTACAGTAGGCGTTTTTTCAAATACTTGCAACGTTAAGTACCAGGTCAATTCCCCCATGGCGAAAAGAGCGTAGCCCATCAGCAAAAAGAAGAAAATGAAGAATTTACGGTCTGAAAAAAGTTCTTTAAGTTTATTTCCAAACAGCTTATTCACAGAGAGAATACCAAACACTACTGTCAAAAAAGCAAAAAGGAGGGTTACAAAATATAATGCATCTAACGTCTCTAACACCATCTCTTCTAAGCAAGAAAAATAGATATATAAATGTGTTGGTATATCAAAGAATTATTGTATCTTTAGTATCATAATAGAAAGGTATTTATAACATATTGCCTTAGTAAGTTAAAAAGAGGCGCAAGATGGTTCTCCGCGAACAAGACAAGCATTTCTTATCTTCACTATACATAGCCATCGCTATCATCTTCACCTGGAAAGGCATCTGGGAGGGAATTTATACCATACCCTTCATCGGCAGTTTGAGATGTCCGCCATCGGCCGTAAACATATTTGGGTTGGAAGAATGTTCAGCCCTGGTCTATTTATTCATAGGTTTTTCCATGCTCATCTTTTCAGGAGCGATCTTCAAAGAGTTTGACCCCCTTGGGGGAATTCAGAAAGCAGTAGACAAGACCTTACATTCCGTCTACACTCATCAGGACAAAAGAAATTTTCAATTCAAATATTATGACAAGTCACAAAAAAAGTATGTTGCCGTACCTGCTACCTGGGTAACCAAAATTGAAAAAGGTGCTTTAGTGGCAGTAGTACCCGGTAAGAAACAAGAACTGTTTATTCCCGTACATAGAGTAACCGAAGTGCTCTACAAAGGAAAAAGTTATTGGAGACTCTAAGATGATCAGCGGAGAAGACATTAAAAAATACTTTTGGTACCTTTTCGGAATAATGGGTATAGTATTCTTCTGGACCGGTACCTGGGATGGGCTGGGCAATCTTGGACCATTAGCTAATCCATTAGTAAGTTTGATTGTAGGAGTGATTCTCCTTAGCCTTTCCGGCGTCATTTTTAAAGAAGCTAACCCTTTATGGGAAATCGAAAAACCAGTTAAAGCAGAAGCTAAAAAAGTTCATCACCATCCGCAAAAACACGAATTCCATTTTAAGTATGAAGATCACCTGAAGAAAAAAGAATTGACCATCCCTGCCGGGAAATTAAAGCGGGTCGAAAAAGAATTCTTAGTTTTCTTAGATCAAGGTAAAGAAGTATTTGTCCCCTTACATAGAGTTACCGAAATTCTCCATAAAGGAAAAACGCATTGGAAGGCTTGAAAATGCAGCCCCACAGTAAAGAAGGGATCACCCCGTTAATGATCGGCTTCTTGCTGGTGTCTTTCGCGGTCGCGGTCAGCGTGGTAGTGATGAATCTGGGGAGCGCAGAGGTAGAAGAAGCGGCGGAATGCGCAGTAGACGTCGGATTGCGCTTCTCCAAAATCGGCGGAGAAGAACAAGTCTGTTACGATGCAGCAAAAAAAATATTCTCTTTTTCTGTGGAAAATGGGGTTAATATTAATGTCAATGGGATTGTGGTAAACATCATTGGAACACAAAAAGCAGAAAGTTTTGAGTTGAACGATGCTAAGATGGGAAAAGCTGCAGTGTACCTCGGAAGAGTTCCCTATGATACTGCTGCGTCCGGGGAGATACGCCAAGTCAAGATTTCTCCGAAAATAATTCCTTATGATACGGAAGAGATATGCATTGAACAAGCTTTTGTAGTTGAGAATGTGAAGGCTTGTTAAGATTATCTTCCTTTTCTTTCCGTGACCAGATATTCTAAAGAGCGGCCGTCTGCAGAAAGCCGGGGAATGATAAAAAAATGTTCTTTATCTTCTGCCAGAGTTAATGCAGGCAAGAACTTTTCCAGAAATAATTACGTGAAGCTTTTTCATTTTAATTCCTCCTTAATCAATTTCTTCAAATCCTCCACCTTCTGTATACCTTTCACAAATCGCCCTTTCGGATAAACGACTGCAACACTTCCTTCAGGATTACAGAAGCCTAAACATTGCGCTTTGGTGCAATACACTGTGGTAGTAAGACCCTCTGCACGTATCCATTCTTTCACTTTTTTCACATCCTCTGGTTTGATCCGCGGACCGCAGCTAGGTTTATCATTATGCATAATCCCAGTCCGATCATTGACACAGACAAACAAATGTACTTTAGGTTTAGGAAAATCAATATCCTGCATTTTATCTCCGTAATCTTTTAATTACCTCAACCACTGGCGCAGGATTGCCCATGACATAAAAATGTACTGCTGGAACTTTGTGATTAAGCAATTCTTCCGTTTGCTTCAGCGCCCATTGTATTCCTATCTCTTGAACATCTTTTTTATCTTTGGCAGCCTCAACTTGCTCAACTAAAGAATGAGGCATAGTGAGATAGAAATTCTTAGGAAGGGAATCCAGTTGTTCCTTGCTGGTCAAAATCTTCAATCCAGGAATGACCGGAACAGTAATGTTGTGATACTGGCATTTTTTCACAAAATCAAAATACTTTCTGTTATCAAAAAACATTTGGGTAACAACATAATCTGCACCTGCTTGAACTTTTTCATAAAGATGCCGTAAATCAGCAGTGG
>JBBSWK010000144.1:0-4268 GCA_038046325.1 Nanobdellota archaeon
TACTTTATGTATTTTTTCTTTAAAAATGAATAAGACCAGCAGAAAGCTTATCACCAGAGTTATGATCTGCAAGGGAAAGGTAAAATATCCTTCTCGCAGTTCAGCGCCAAAAAATGTTAACAATATCATTTGTATCATAAATCCGGCGGTGGAAACTAGATTAAAATGAAACAAAGATATATCGGTAAGCGCTGCAGAGAAACTCACTAAGTCATTAGGGAAAAGTGGCGCTATCCTGGCCATAAATAATGCCAGCAATTTTTTCTGCTTAAAGAACAAGATGAAATGGCCTATTTCTTCTTCTGTAAAGAAAAATGAAGCCATCTTATTGCCGTATTTGCGGGAGATCAAAAAAATAAAAAGCGAACCCAGAAAGGCTCCAGCCAAGCTGTAGACCAATCCCCACAAAGGCCCAAAGATAAACCCAGCCAAAATCGTGGTGAGCTGAGAAGGGATGATAGAAACCATAGTCTGAACCATTTGCAGAACAATCAAACCCAGAGGCGCAAGGATGCCAAACCGCAAGATGAACCAGCGCAGTTCCTCTGGATCAGCCAACGATTCCTGTACAATATCGCTTTGGGCAATCCACCAAAATAACAAGGCCAAAATGGTGATTAATAATAATAATTTGATCCAACGGCCCTCTTTATTCATTACCTAGAAAGAAGAAATTCAGGTATATAAATTTTCGTAGAGTCTTTCTTCTTTTTCCGTACTCTAAACTAGGGGTAACACAAATTTTTATACTTAAGATTATTCTTCGTGAACAATGATGCTTTCCAATAGCCAAGTGCAATGTTCCGATTGTGGAAGATCGGTGAACAAATTGGATACGTTCACAGCAGTGAACAGTTCAAGAGATTTACGCTACCGCTGCCGAGCCTGTTACAGTGTTAACAAGGATTTAGGCTTAGGGCCAAAAGAAAAGCCGCAAGTCAAAAGAGAATATTTCTGCGGACGTTGCAAGTATAAATTCAAATCTTTGGGAACATTATGCCCCTATTGCAGCAAGCAGGATCAAGTGCTAGAACAAGTGCATTCGGTTAAAGATTTATTATAAACTATTTTTACAGCAGTTATTTAACTAAATCTCTTTCTCCAAACTGAACCCCTTTATCTTGAACACCGTTGAAAAGAGCATTCTGAAACTCATGACGTTCTGATCCTGCATCCACTCGCAAAGGAACGCCATAATAGGTATCTACCCACAAGCTTACTCCTTCTTTAGTCTGTAACTGCCATACCTTTCTATTATCAATCTGTGCTTCTGATAATTTTTCCGCAGAAGTTACCCCATCAATCCAATCTAAAGGAGTTTTAACATAATATTGGCCATAATCTACCGCTCCTGCATCACCGGTTTTAACACAATAACGTTGGCTTTCACAGTAAGCCTGAGCTGTTTTTGCTCCAGTATCAAAGATGATAACATCCATGGTATTCTTGTTAAGTACTTCTGTTTGCACGTTCAACTCTTGTTTTACGATCAATTTCTTGACCCAAACCGATACTGGTTTTTCTAATGGCTTATCGGCTCTTTTATATGAATAGGACATACTTTCCACGTTCTTGCTTTTCATCAATAGCTCCTCTATAAGCCCTTGACTAACTACTGGTTCAGCTTCTTTGGCTCGAGGACAGAGATTAGGATCAGCAACTGTGTTTCCATCCGGACATACATAGGCAGTCTTGCAAGAAACTAAAAAAAGTAATAGCATCAAAATCAACAATACTATTTTTCTCATAACTTCAATAAGTATATTTCGTTATATAAATTTAACTACTCAATTCTTTTAAAGAAAGAGCTTAATTACAATAATAATGGTACAAAAAGTCAGCATCGCCAAGGCTCTGGAAATGGAAAATGTCCTTATCCTAGACGCCAGAACGCCCACAGAATACGCAGAAGATCATATTCTTGGAGCAGTCAACGTTCCTTTGTTGAACGACCTAGAACGGCATGAGATTGGCATCATCTACAAGCAATATTCCAGAGAAAAAGCGATCGAACGAGGAATGGAATTATTCCCCCACAAAATCCCTTCCATTTACCATGCGGTAAAAGATCACAGAAATAAAACCATCATTGTCTACTGTGCGCGGGGAGGGATGCGTTCGGGAATTATCGCTTCCTTATTGGAATCGATTGGATTTAACGTTCTTCAGATCGAAGGCGGCTACAAAGGTTTCCGGCAGCATATTATCGACCAGCTCTATAACTTCCAACTTAAACCAAAAATCATCTGCTTGTACGGATTAACCTGCTCTGGGAAAACCAAATTATTGGAACAATTGCCCAATGCACTTAATCTTGAAGAATTAGCTCAACATCGGGGTAGTTTGTATGGAGGAGTAGGATTAAAGCCGAACCGCCAGAAAAAATTTGAAAATCTTTTATTACAGCGTTTGAAGGAATTAAACCAGCATGATTACATCTTTGTAGAAGGCGAAAGCCGGAAAATTGGCGGTGCAGAAATTCCATCTTTTTTATTCAAAGCGATGAAGCACACGAAGGAACAACGATTCCTTCGGGGCACAAATGGGAGGGAACCATCCCATTTTGTGAAAGGGACGAATGCTTTAATCAAGAAAGACTTCGAGCTGCGAGTGAAGGAATGCGTGCAGGAATACTTCTCCTCTCCTGAAAAGATACAGCAGATCAGGGAAATCACTCCGCAACTGCGGGATATTATCAGCAATAAGCGGAAGCAGGAAATCATTACGCTGATTGACACCGGAAAATATGAAGAAGTAGCCAGAATCTTGTTGAAAGAATACTATGACGTTCTCTATGCGCATACCTTGAAGAATGTTAAGTTTGATCTTGAAGTGAAGAATAATAAGGTGGAAGAGGCGGTTAAAAAGTTAAAAGAAATAGAAAAAAAGGCAACAGTTTAAACTTTAGTAAGAAGCACAAGCCCCATCTCTGCATCTGACTGGGCAGGGTACAGTCTCTTTTCTATGGACATTCCCTTTGCAAGTATGTTCAAAAAGCGTTCTTTCATTTTTACAAGTATCTGAAAAAGAACCTAATACATTGGTAACTGTTCCTTGCACTTCTGGATTTCTGCCTCCATCACTATCTTTACAAGTATAGGGAGATGCAGGTTTATATGGAGATTCAACAGCTTTCCCAGTTATTTTACCTTCTAAATTGAGCACTACTAAAGCAACTGCTAACAATCCTAACCCTACAAAAAACATTCTTTTCATACGAACACCTCTTTTAATAATGATAAGAAAACTTTTATCAATATAAACATTTCGTTATAGAAAAAAATTTGTAGTGTCCTACCATTTTTTGTTTTGAATTAGGATTAAACTTACTTGCGCCATTCACGGCGGTGCGACGGTTGCTCCGCAACCTACTCGCCACCCCGAAGCTTTCCGTTAGGAAAGTCACGAACGGAGTGACTTGAGGGGCGTCCCCCTGTCTCGCCGCAGGCTTTAGCCGAGGACGCAGAAAAGCGAAGTCTTTTCTTGCGCCGCACGCCATGGCGCAAGACACGACTGGGGTTGCGCCCAAACTTTTACTAAAAGTTTGATCAAAAGTCATGCGACATAAAGTCTCATTCCCGCGACCTGCTGATATCCCTGAGAGTCGCGGCGAGGAGCTTCATGCTCCTCCTTGCGTCTCAGATGAGCGTAACCATCTGCGGGCTGTCGTGTAGGGCATGCGTAGCATGACCGTCTTGCCGCCATGATGGCGTGAAGGCGAAATAATTTCCAGACACTACATTATAGAAAAAAATTGAAAAAATAAACCAATTATCTCTTACAGACACCGTTTTCGCATCGGCAAGAGACAGTTACCGTCGCGTGTCCAGTACCATAACAGTAATGCTCGAGTAAAGTTCCTCCATTACTGCATTTGTCCGTAAACGATATCAATCTAGCCGAAGCTGTACCCTTATATTCTCCTGTTCCTAAAGTATACGGATCTTTACCACCGTCGCTATCTGTACAGCTACGCGGTAGGTTGTACGCAAACGCATTTCCGGTTATTTTTCCATTTAAAGTAACCACTAACACGGCCACGGCCACTACTGCTAACACAATTAAAACTTTTTTTTCCAATCTTAACACCTCTTTGAGTATACTATAGAAAGAAGATGTTTAGGGAATATAAACATTTCGTTATAGAAAAAAGAAATTGAAAAAAATAAACCAATTACCTCTTACAGACACCGTTTTCGCATCGGCAAGGGATAGTTTCCGTCGCGTGTCCAGTGCCATAACAGTAATGTTCGAGTAAATTTCCTTTA
>JBBSWK010000145.1:0-1371 GCA_038046325.1 Nanobdellota archaeon
TAAAACAATATATTTAGGTATATAAACATTACGGTAACTAAATGTAAATCTTTATAAAATAAGCTTGAAATCACAATACTATGGATGGATATGAACAACTACTAAAAAAAGCTCAAGAAGAGCTTCCCGAACAATCCCAAGGGGGAGAACGATTTACTATTGAGAAAATCAAAGGTCATCTGGAAGGAAACAAAACTGTGCTAGCTAACCTTAAACAAATCGCCAAAGCCCTTCACCGGGATGAGAATCATCTTTTGAAATATTTACTGCGGGAGTTAGCAACTCCAGGAAAATACGAAAAAGGAGACAGGGCTATTTTGGGTACCAAAGTAGCCGCTTCCATCATCAATAAGAAAATCAAGAAATATGCCAGTGAATATGTTTTCTGTTCTGAATGTAATAAGCCGGAAACTACCTTAGTTGAAGAGAAAGGAATAACTTATCTCAAATGCCAGGCTTGCGGAGCAAAGAAGCCGGTCAAGAATATTTAAATATCTTTTAAAATATGTAAGTTGTTTAAAATGGAATATATTGTTGCCAAAAAACAAAGCCCGTTTGGAATGTTAGTGGTAGTCACTGATGCTGATATCATCGGCAAAAAATTTGAAGAAGAGAGACTGCAATTAGATTTGGCTAAGAAATTCTATCAAGGTGAGCCGAAGAATAAAGAAGAAGTCAAGCAGATCATGATGACTGCTCGGCATTTACATTTGACTGGAAAAGGAGCTGTTGCCATAGGAGTAGAGATGGGTTTAGTCAATCCAAAGAAGATCATTTATATTGATAATGTGCCACATGCGGAAATTATGAATGAGTAGAGAATGGTTAGCAAGAAAATAAACTACATTAAAATTCTTTGTGAACTGATCATAGGAATTATAAGCGGAACTATTTTTGCTATTTTTGGTCTTCTATCAGGCATGCTCTATGGAGGAAATTATGGTTGTTTCACTTTTATCGACAAACTACTTGGATTACAAGGGTATGAATCGTGTGGTTTATTTGCTACAATACTTGGTGGACTGGTTGGTTCTCTGCTGAGCATTTTTGTACTTCACCGCACTTCATTTCAAAAAGAAAGTTACGAAAAGATAATTGTTTTAAGCTTGATTTTAGTTATTGTAATTCCATTAATTATTGCTTCAGTCATAAGGTTACCTCTGGAATCTATTTTATTAGGGCTGCTTAGATTTTTAGGATATTCCTTTATTCCTTCATTGTTGATAACTTCGTTACTAAACCGGAAATTATTTCTGAAGAAATAATCGCCCCATAAGCTTCTTCTGCTCTTTTCCCAGTAAAATACAAGATAAATCTTATATAGTTAAACAGTTAAACTATAAAACTATGGAAACTGATTTAGTAAAAATG
>JBBSWK010000146.1:0-2723 GCA_038046325.1 Nanobdellota archaeon
AAGTATCGTAGTATTACAGAAAACACACTCAGAAGTCCCTGGAAAATTTAAGGCGGGTGGTCAATGCCTTATCAAAGAGACCTTTATCCAATCGTGTGATGGAAATATCCTCCAGATGAAAAATTCGCATAACCCATTAGTGCGTAAGAGTATGGTTATGAACGATTTTTCACTTACGGATTCACCAATCACAGATAGATGGGATGTCAAGAAGTCTCAAATTTACAAAATAATAACAAAATATCCACGTCTGGAAGTTCAAGCCTCAAAAGATCATATTTTCTTTGTAAGAACGAATGAAGGAATTGTCGAAAAAGCAGCAGAAGAACTTAAAGAAGGCGACTTCTTGATTATGCCCGAAGTAATCAATGTTAAAGGCCAATTTCAAACTATTAAAGCACTTCAATATTATAATTCCTTCACCATCAATAAAGAAGGCCAAGAATTTCTAAGAAAAACAAGAGAAGAAAAAGGTTTATTGCAGAAAGAGCTTGCAAAAATTGTTAACACGACTCAAACTACTATCTCTTCTTACGAAATCGGAAAATTAAATGCAGATAGAGTCGAACTGCAAAAGGTATGTGTAGCTTTAGGAATTGACTTTTATGATTTCCTTAACACGCACACTACACCTTACTTATATCAAGCCGTAACTCTTCCGGTCGTAGTTGAACACAAATTAGCGCAGTTTTTAGGCTACTTGATTGGCGATGGTTGCTTTGAAAAAGATAGGATCACTTTCTTTGAACAAGATAAGCAAGTTGCGCTTCAATACAAAGAAGTGTTTGATCAATGTTTTCAGCTAGAGTCAAGTTATAAATTCAGGGAAAGTAAAAATTACCATCAGTTGCGATTTACTAGCAGGCCTTTAGTAAGGCTTATACAAAGTGAATTCCCAGAAATAAAGAAAACGCTTGATACAACTGTTCCGGAGAAGATATTAAAATCACCTAATGAAGTGGTTGCTTCATTCTTAAAGGGCTTGTTTGATGCAGAAGGATATGTTTCAGGCAATCGCATAGGTTTAGGGATGAACAATAAAGAACTGGTTCAGCAAATCCAGATGGTTTTACTGAGATTTGGCATCATCGCTTCCTTCTTAGAATATGATAATAGAGCTAATAAGTATAGTAAGAACCATCGTTTTACGCTTGAAATATCCGAAAAGCAATCCTTAGAATTATTTGCAAAGCATATTAGGTTTACAAGCGATAAAAAAGCAACCAAGTTGCAAGAATCAATTAAACTAAAAAGTTCAAAAAGTAGTGTAAGGCAGCTTCTTACAACAGGAACAGAAATTAGAAAGATCATTGAAAAAGCAGGTTACAATTTACAGCTTTTCCCTAAAGTGACCAATTTCTTCAGAAATGAGCGATTGATGAGCAAAGAAGTATTCAGAAATTCAATATTAGCTAACATCAAAGATGAAAAACTGTATGCAGAACTGCTAAAGATTTACAATAATCCATTCTTACCTGTAAAGATAAACAAAATTGAAGTTAAGGAAGAAGAAGTCGAAATGGTCGACATCTCCGTAGGAAACCAAAACTTCATCGCCAACGGGGTAATTGTTCACAATTCAGCTCAGAGATTCGCCCGCCTTCGTGAAGGAGCTTACAAAGAACACTTCAAAAAGATCGCGGATTACATGAAAGACCAATTCCTGCCTTTAGGAAACAATCTGAAAGGAATTATTGTCGGCGGTCCAGGAACAACCGTTAACGATTTCCTGCAGAAAGAATACATCACCGGAGACCTGCAGAAAAAAATCATCGGCACCAAAGATCTATCCTACACCGAAGAGTATGGCTTACAGGAATTGTTAGACAAGTCTGAAGACTTGCTGGCAGAAGAAGAAATTGCCCGGGAAAAGAAAGCAGTGCAGGAATTCTTCAATGCCTTTAGGGAAAATCCGCAGAAAGTGACCTACGGAGAAGCCCAGACCTTGAAAGCTCTGGAAATGAATGCAGTTGGCGTACTTTTATTATCTGAAAGCATGTCTGAAGACAGGATATTTGAACTAGAAGAAAAAGCCCAGAAAGGCGGCGCAGTGGTGAAGATCATTTCTACTGAAACCAGAGAAGGAACGCAATTGAAAGAATTAGGCGGGATTGCTGCTATTCTGAGGTATGAGATAGAGTGAGAAAAAAATTAATATTTAAGACCAAATTTAGCCGCTTTTTCGCGTAATGGGTCTTCTTCTTTAGGTTGGGAAACTTGGACTTTTTTGTAAAAATCATCAAGTTTTTCTTCCCATTTCCCTGGAATATAACCTTTTACTTCATTATCTTCAGACTCAAATGTTCTTTCACAATTGTACACAACAAAAGTATACACAAAATTTCTTCCAGAAAAACCATGGGTGGGGAAAGCATCTACTTTTAAACTAGTTATACTCAATAATCCATTAACATAACAATGCCCAACTTGCCTTACATCGTCATTTTCGTACTTCACTGGCTCTCCTAATTTTTCAGCTACTACCTGAACTTTTCCCATAATATTTCTATCACACACTTGTTGTTTCCTTTCTTCAATCTTTTCTTCCAGCGTTTTTGTCATTTCAAACCCACCTTTCTTGTTCATTTATGGCTCTCGAGTACAATCTCTAAAATTGTTCTTCCCAATCACCAGGCTTATAATAATGCCTTTTCCTCGTTACTCTAAAAACCAATTTTCCTTTATATTTTTGAAAAGTTCCACGCCCAAAGGCCCAAAGTCCC
>JBBSWK010000147.1:0-4730 GCA_038046325.1 Nanobdellota archaeon
TCTACGCCCAATTCTGTGCTCAGAGTATAGGTAACGTTGTTAAGAGTAGTATTGGTAATACCACCAACATTTACTTCTAGATTGTTGAAGAGAATGTTATCATCAACTTGTATTCTATAGGTAACCGCCTCTCCATCAGCATCGCTGGAAACGTTCCAAACGAAGGTAGGTGTTCTGGTAGTGACAATACTTCTGTTGGTAAGATTCCAAAGCACGGGACTAGTGGGAGCGGTATTAACTATAGTAAGATTATTTGATCTAACCGTTGTTCCATCATCTGTTCCATCATTTGGCGTTGCATGTACGGTCCAGTTTTCTCCACGGATAGTTTCATTCGTGGTAATGATGTTGGTTTGATTCTTCCATAATGCAAAGATCTGTTCTGCGGAAAGGGAGCGATTGAATATCATGACTTCATCTATAGTTCCATTGAAATTAAATGTAGTGGTATAACCTCCAATGTCTAATACTGAAGTTAGCCCCTGCATAGCCGTGATGGTGGCAGTCCCTTGATACAGCACTGCCCCATCCATATATATCTTCATCCCATTTGTAATTGTTGTTCCACTCCATTGGGCTGCTAAGAAATGCCATTTGCTGTCATTGTACGCTCCAAATGCTCCGCTGAGTTGGTCTTTCGTTATTCCATTGCTGATTTGCCAGTAAATAAGGCCATCCAGGACTCCGAGCTCCCACGCCGTCGTGGAAGCAACACCAAAATATTTACTTGAGTCGGCTGATTTGCTGGCCATTGCGCCGTCATTTCCTACCAATCCTGGGGTGTTGAACCAGAATGCGACCGTCAACGGCCCGCTGGTGTTTAACGTTTCGTTATGGGCAACTAAGATGTAATCATTATCGCCGTCAAAGACATATGCTCCTTTACTGTCATATCCTCTTATGGCGTTCCAAATAACTCCTCCATTTTCAGAACCATTATTTTTATATCCAGAATAGTCCCAGGCATTGTTCGAAGTACTTCTGTTAATTCCTTCAAACGGCATGTTCAGCAGAGCGATAGAAGTGCTGTTTCTGAGCCAGTTATAAATCACTTTTACCGAATCTCCATCGCCATCCGAAGAAGTGGTGTACGCAGTAAGATTGGTAGTTGTAATATTGGTAGTAAGATTAGTAGTATTGAGTACAATAGTAGAAATAGCTGGTTTTATGTTTACTATAGTAAGATTATTTGATCTAACCGTTGTTCCATCATCTGTTCCGTCATTTGGCGTTGCATACACGGTCCAGTTTTCTCCGCGGATAGTTTCATTCGCGGTAATGATGTTGGTTTGGTTTGTCCAGATAGCGTAGATTTGTGATGCAGAGAGCGATCTGTTGAAGACCATCACTTCGTCAATACTTCCATTCCAGTGAAATACCGGGTGTGCCCAGCCGATATAGATCTGAGCCCTGGTGGTCACAATAGGTTTTTTTGCTGCCGTTGTTGTTTCGTAAAGACCATTAACGTATAATAAAAGGTCAGTTCCATTGTACACTCCTGCAACATGATACCATTGGTTAGCTGAGACTACCGTATTACTATTTAATTGTGTAAACCCGACAGCACAGCTCTGTGATGTGTTATAGGTCTGAAATTGAAATGTACTGCCCGAAGTTATTTGTAAGTTGTAGCTGCCTAAACAACTGCCGCATTCGCTTCCTTGACAGACTAATGAGTCACCATTGACTGTTGCAGTACGATGTTTTGCCCAGGCCATGACCGTGAACGGCGTATCTGTTAAGTTAAACGATTCATTGTATGGTATAATTATTCTGTCGAAACTAGCATCGGTTCCTTCAAAATCATAAGATCCTTTTGAATCATATCCTCCCGTGGCATTCCAGACCGCGCCATCGTCCGATCCATTATTTTCATATCCGGAATAATCCCAGGCGTTTTCTATATTAGTATTGTTAATCTTCTCAAAGGGCATGTTCAGCAGAGCAATAGAAGTACCGTTTCTGAGCCAGTTGTAAATTACTTTTATGGAATCTCCATCTACATCAGATGTAGTAACATAGATAGTGAGGTTAGTATTGGAATCATTCCTTGCGGGATTGGTGGTGTTAAGGTAGTTAGTGTTGATAGTTGGTTTAACATTCAAGATGGTAAGATTATTAGAGATTGCTACTATCCCATCTCCTGTTCCATTGTTTGGAGTTGCATGGGCGGTCCAATTTTCGTTCTTAAAGGTTTCATTTGCAGTAATAATATTAGTTTGGTTTGTCCAGATAGCGTAGATTTGTGATGCAGAGAGCGATCTGTTGAAGACCATCACTTCGTCAATACTTCCATTCCAGTGAAATACCGGGTGTGCCCAGCCGATATAGATCTGAGCCCTGGTGGTCACAATAGGTTTTTTTGCTGCCGTTGTTGTTTCGTAAAGACCATTAACGTATAATAAAAGGTCAGTTCCATTGTACACTCCTGCAACATGATACCATTGGTTAGCTGAGACTACCGTATTACTATTTAATTGTGTAAACCCGACAGCACAGCTCTGTGATGTGTTATAGGTCTGAAATTGAAATGTACTGCCCGAAGTTATTTGTAAGTTGTAGCTGCCTAAACAACTGCCGCATTCGCTTCCTTGACAGACTAATGAGTCACCATTGACTGTTGCAGTACGATGTTTTGCCCAGGCCATGACCGTGAACGGCGTATCTGTTAAGTTAAACGATTCATTGTATGGTATAATTATTCTGTCGAAACTAGCATCGGTTCCTTCAAAATCATAAGATCCTTTTGAATCATATCCTCCCGTGGCATTCCAGACCGCGCCATCGTCTGATCCATTGTTTCTGTATCCTGAATAGTCCCAGGCATTGTTCGTGGTTGTACCATTAATCCCTTCAAAGGGCATGTTCAGCAGAGCGATAGAAGTGCTGTTTCTGAGCCAGTTATAAATTACTTTCAAGGAATTGCCGTTAGTTTGAGTGGTATTGTACACAGTAAGGTTTACATCAGTGGTATTAAGCGCAAGATTGGTAGTATTAAGCACTAACGTTATGCTTGGAATATTCTGAATAATAATTTCTTGTACCCCTATGTTTTGCTTTTTCTCTTTAGGTACTATTACTTCTGGTTTAGAAGTTTCTTCTGGGATTGATTCTTTTGCCGTTTCTTCTATGGGTAGTATTCCAACCATAGGGGCTTCTTCTCCTATTTCTGCCGTTACTCCGCCAGTTAATGCATCTTCGGAGTTATGGTAAACTAATGTTCCTACAAATGCAAACATTATAACTATAAATGACAGCAATCCGATAATTCTTACTTTAGAATGTTTCTGCTGTTCTTTCTCCAAATCTTTTATCTTTGAATTAATACTCTGTAATCCTGCTTGGGTCTGTTGTAATTCTCTGGTTTCGTATTCTAATAACGTTCGTAACTGCGCTTCCCGCGTTTTCCGCCGCGATTGCTTTTCTACTTCGTAGAGATACAGTGTTTTTTCTCGTTTCAGTGCTAGATTCTTGGCTACCCTTTCTACCTCAGCCTTCCTCTTTCTCCAATACTGAATATCATTATGCTGATTCATGTTTATCTCTGGCTCGTTTCATAAGCACTGCCACAGTATTTGGTGTTCTTTGCAGCAGCTTGGCAATCTGTTTGTTGGAAAGGTGATAAATAGAATTCAAGTAAAACACAATGCTTTCCAGAAAACTATA
This sequence comes from Nanobdellota archaeon, assembly GCA_038046325.1. Taxonomy (GTDB): domain Archaea; phylum Nanobdellota; class Nanobdellia; order Woesearchaeales; family GW2011-AR9; genus JACPIL01. The sequence goes on from JBBSWK010000147.1 coordinate 3,667, forward strand.
TTTGCGCTTTTTAAAGATAGAGAGCGGTAAAAAATATTTCTCTTCTTGGATTAGAAACAATTGTTTTTTCCTTCTACTGGCTCTTTGGTAGGTTGCCCAAACACTTTTCTGATCGCGATGCAATTCTAACCCGATTTGCTGAAAGGAAAGTTTCTCATTTTCTTTCAGAAACTTATAAAGCGATTCTGCTGGATCTAGGGAAGAAGAGAATATAGACAAGGGAATAGATGCCTCCTCCTTTGCCGCCTGAAAAGTCTTGATAAGCTCCGGTAATTGCAATCCTTGTTCTTGATATAATTTTTGAAGAATTATCCGCAGCAATTGTTGGGAGCTAATCGTAGATAAAACTGAATCTAACAGTACATCTCCCTCCTTGCTTTTTGCTTCCACTAAACTCTGAGCAGGAGATTTTTCCTTTTTATAAATCTTTTTATTTATTTTTCTTAATAAATAAAGAATAATATTCCTTTTTTATTAATAAATATCTATTTATATCTTAAAAAAATCTCTATAAGTTAATAAAAAGATATTTTTGTTTTAAAGTTGGTCTTGCTAAAAAGAAAAGTATATAAATGGCTTTTACCTTCTCAACAGAGAAAAGTGGTGTAAATTATAGATGGCAAATAGAGAGGTCGGTAGAACTAGGCGAAATTCTCACCGAGCACATAAATCTAACCAAAACGATATTTCTGCTCATACTCTTATGGCCATGGTTATCTTAGTTTTAGTGGTAAGTGTTCTCAGCGCCACGTTGTATGTGTATGCTTTTTACGGCAACAGTAATTATACAAAAGTTCAAAAGTCCTTATCTCTTCCTCAAATCGTAGAAGAAAAACCAGCAGCATCGGGTACGGCTGCTATAGAAATAATTAAGCCACCCGAAGACTCAGAAAAATAAAAGGGGTTATGATGGAGTTATCCAATAAAACTATTTTTGCAATTTTAGCGGTCACCTTAGTGATAACTGTTACTGGAACATTCGTCAACCTAAGTAAAATATATGATTTTGGCTACCTTGGCTTGACTGGAGCAGCAGTATCGACCGATCAAGGCAACGCTACCAT
>JBBSWK010000148.1:0-7002 GCA_038046325.1 Nanobdellota archaeon
AAAGAAAAATATCTTCTTCTCCAAAAACAACAGCTTCAGAATAATCTCATTGAGCTTGAATCTGCGTTACAGGAGATCAAGGCTTCTGAAAAATGCTATAAAATTGTAGGGCATATCATGGTCGCTTCCTCTAAAGATAGACTTTCCAAAGAATTAACGGAAAAAAAAGAAATGAACAGCCTACGGCTTAAAAATTATCTTTCTCAAGAAGAAAAGCTTAAAAAAAGCATTGAAGATACTCAGAAAGAACTTATGCAGGGCCTGAAAAATGGATAAAAATCTACAGGAAGCGGTTGTCCGCTTGGAAGAATTGCGGGAAGAGTTTGACTCTAATAAGAAATTGAAAGAAAAGATAAATACAATCATCCATATCTTACAGCAAGATGCAGAACTGACTATCGAAAAAGCTATTTCTGAACTGGAAGAATTAAACTCCCTAAGCTTACCTTCCTATCATAGGACCCAATTATGGGATGTAGTTAGTTTGTTAGAAAGCTTGAAGAATTGATTTTCTTCTCATAAAATAATTTCCTTAATACTATTTACTCTTTCTTCACTTTAAACTTCGATTTCAAGAATAAAGTATTAGGAACATACAACGTATCGCCATACTCGGTGGTAATTTCAGTTTCTAAATAACCTATTTTCTCTACCCTTCCTGAAATTTCTTTTACTTCCACTCTTCTTCCTACCGTGATCCTTTCATCTTTATGCAGGATTACCCAAGCCACTAGATTGGGTATCACATCTTTCAAGCCTACAATAAGAGTAAGCACTAAAAGCATGAGTACTGCTCCTAATACTAAGTATACAACGATATTTCTAATTCCCAAATGATCAAGGAAGAAGACAATAAAGAGCAGGTAAATAACATAGGAGGCAACCAAGCTAACCCATTTCTCTAAATTGTAAGTGATACCTACTTTGCTCATAATGTGGTTTAACTCCATCTTCTTCAAAACTTTGTTCAATAATTTTTGAGCAAAAATGCCTAACCCAAAACCTACAATAAGGATGATAACTCCCTCTACAATAAGAGAAAAATATGATTCTGCTATACCGACAATGGTCGTAACTGTCTCATTTACCATGGCTATTAATCACCAGATTGGTTTATAAACATTGCGAATAAATAAAGCTAAATAAGAACAGAAAATGCCGCCGCCATGGCCTTAAGGCGAGAGCTAACTGCTCTTGCTTGGCATAAAGTTAATTGGCCGATTTTATATGAAAGAACAAAACTATCTGAACTATCACAACAATGAAAATCGGAGCGACGAGCGGCCAAGGCGGCATTTTCAATAAGATATACTAAAATACGTCGGAAAGATATAAAAAATAACTCCATTAAAAAACCACTATGGTAGATTACAACAAACAGATCAAAGAACTGGAAGACGAGCTGAAGAAAACAAAATACAATAAAGCTACACAAGGCCATGTCGGTATCGTCAAAGCTAAGATTGCCCAGCTGCGCGAGAAGCAGGAATCTCGTACTCAGAAAAAGACGGGAGCTTCTGAATACGGTTATTCCGTTCGAAAATCTGGAGATGGAACCGTGCTTTTGTTAGGCTTTCCTTCTGCAGGAAAGTCGACACTGTTAAACAAGCTTACCGGCACTCATTCTGAAGTTGCTGCCTACGCCTTCACCACGCTTACAGTTATTCCGGGAATGTTAGATTACAAACAAGCAAAAATTCAGATTTTGGACGTTCCGGGAATTGTCAGCGGAGCTGCCTCAGGAAAAGGAAGAGGGAAAGAAGTCCTTAATGTCATTCTCAATGCCGATCTTGTTTTAATGGTTGTTGATGTGACTCATCCAGAACATTATCCAGCTATCCTCAAAGAGGTCTGGGATTCAAATATCCGTTTGAACAGAACTAAGCCTGAGGTCTTCATCAAGAAAAAAGCGTACGGGGGTATCAATATTGGAAAAACTGTACCTCTTGATTTGGATGATGATACACTCAAGAAAATACTGCGCGAATTTAAGATGATGAACGTGGACGTTTTGATCCGCAGTACAGTGGATGTTGATTCCTTCATCGATGTGATCGAAGGGAATAAAAAATATGTTCCGGCTATCACCTGCCTGACAAAAGCCGATATTGTTGACACGGCAAGGCTGGATAGAGTAAAAAAAGAATTAAATGCTGATATCTTCATCTCCGCAGAAAAAGACCTTAACATTGAACCATTAAAAGAATTAATCTTTGAGAAAATGGATTTCATGCGCGTCTGCATGAAAGAGCCAAAGAAAGATGCCGATACGGAAAAACCATTGATCATCAAGCGCGGATCTACTATCGGTGATGTCTGCAACAAATTACATAAGGATTTTGTCAAGAAGTTCAAGTTTGCCAGAGTGTGGGGGAAATCGGCCAGGCATCCGGCGCAGAAGCTTGGATTAGATCATACTTTGCAGGATAAAGATATTTTAGAGATTCATTTGCGGTGATTATATTACTCTTTTTAATTCTTCCATTGCTTCTTCTAATGTTTTATTTTTTTCTTTTATCTCTTTTTTCCCCCAATATCCTAAAGCTATAGCAAAAAAGGAAACTAGGGCCAGGGGAATAGAAGGATTTTCGATATGTTCTTGATATAACTCATAGGCTCCAAGACTTCCTCCAACTACTAAACTAAGTGAAAATATTTTTGATAACGAATTATTGAATTGATATTTCTCTTGAAAATCAAATAATTTGTTGTAATTAAGAGCTCTAACTTCTTCTGGAGTTAATCCAGTTCTTCTTTCTACAGGATCAACATCTCTGGAACAAGGTCGCTTAGTTTCTTCTGGATTAATCAACCCCCGATACGCTTGATTTATTTCCTTGAATTTTTTTGTAGCATCAGCATTTCCATTATTCTTGTCAGGATGATATTGAAGTGCAAGCTTCTTGTAGGCTTTTTTAATCTCTCCAACAGAAGCACTTTCCGATAATCCTAAAACATCATAATAATTCTTCATCTCTTTCATTTTTGGGGTATATTTTATAAATTTATCCAAAATTAATCACTTATGTGTGGCATCATCGGTATCTTCAACGATCAGGACGCGTTTTCCAAAGTAAAAACAGCGTTAGCTATCCTGCAAAACAGAGGGAAAGATGGTTTTGGAATTGCTAACCAGCACGAGATCCAGCATCATCATGACCTGAAGAAATTCTTTCCGTTGAAAGATAAAAATGTGGTTGGACACGCTCTGCATGCAGTGGTTGATCATATCCCCCAGCCGATCAAGAAAGAAGGCCTTTTAATCGCTAATTGCGAGATTTACAACTGGAAGAAACTCAAGCAAAAGTACAAATTTCCTGTCCAAAACGATGCAGAAGTGTTGCTTTTATTTTTAGATAAGTTTGGTGTAGAAAAAATTGATGAATTAGATGGCGTTTATGCTTTTGCTTATTGGAACGAAGATACTCTTTACTTAGCTCGGGATATTCTGGGCGAGAAACCGCTGTGGTGCTCTTATACAACTGATACTTTTGCCTTCGCCTCGGAAAAGAAAGCACTAGAAATGCTGGGATTCCTAGATATCCAGGAATTAAATCCCCGGCAGATAATCAAATATACCATCAGCGAAAATAAAGTAGAAATAATCAACCGTGAATTCTTTACTTATTTACCTGAACACAAAGATCAATTTGAAGAATTGAAAGAGAAAATTACTGTTCTTCTCGATCATGCCGTTGAGAAACGGATTCCAGAGAAAAAATTTGGACTTTTATTTTCCGGAGGCATCGACTCAACCTATCTGGCAAAATACTTCAAAGATCACGGACATGACTTTACCTGTTATACGGCGGTGCTTGATACGGGATTGACCAATGGAACATCAGCAACGATTCCGCCTGATCTAGAAGCAGCACAAAAAGTTGCCAAGGAATTGGGATTAAAATTAAAAGTCAAAAAAATCAAGTTAGAACAAATTCCCAAATACTTACAAAAAATAGTTCCCCTGATTGAAGATTCAAATGTTGTGAAAGTAAGTGTAGCCTTAACATTCTATGTTGCCTGTGAGATGGCCAAAGAAGACGTCTGTAAAGTAATCTTCTCTGGATTAGGAAGTGAAGAAATCTTCGCCGGATACGAACGGCATAAAAATTCTGCCAATATCAATCAAGAATGTCTTTCTGGATTGCGCAAGATGTACGAGCGCGATTTGTATCGCGATGATGTATTGACTATGGATAACAGCATGGAATTACGTCTTCCTTTCTTAGATCTGGAATTAGTTGATTATGCTTTGAAGATTCCTGGAAAATACAAGATCAAAGGAGAAATAACAAAATATATTCTCCGCGAGATCGCCTTTGAGAAAGGAATAGCAAAAGAATTTGCCCAGCGGAAAAAGACAGCAGCGCAATACGGATCTAAATTTGATTACGCTCTCGGCAAATTGGCAAAACAGTATAAATTTCCTTCCAAATCAGCATACTTAAGAACATTTTATCCTTCTCACAACCTTAAGCTTGGTGTTCTCTTTTCCGGCGGAAAGGATTCTACCGCTGCTGCCTATATCATGAAACAGCAGAATTATGATTTGACCTGCTTGATCCACATTAAATCAGAAAACCCTGATTCTTATATGTTCCAGACTGCCGGTACGGAATTGGTGGAACTGCAGGCAGAAGCGATGGGCTTGCCGATAATTATTCAGAAGACTAAGGGTGAGAAAGAATCGGAGTTGAAAGATTTGGAAAAAGCATTTTTAGAAGCAAAGAAAAAATACCAAATAGAAGGAATTGTATCTGGAGCATTATTTTCTACCTATCAGCGTGATAGAATCGAGAAGATCTGTGATAAACTGGGGTTGAAAATATTTTCTCCACTCTGGCATAAGCCCCAGGATAAGCATCTGCAGGATTTACTAGCGAATGGGTTTGAGATTGTATTGACTGCGGTTGCCGCAGAAGGATTGGATAAAACGTGGTTAGGAAGGAAAATCACCCTGAAGGAGGTAGAGAGATTACAGAAACTTCATCACAAACTCGGCTTGAATGTCGCCGGAGAAGGTGGAGAGACGGAATCGGCAGTATTAGATTGCCCTTTATTTAAGCAGAAAATAATGCTGGAAAAAACAGAGATTATCGAAGAAGATAAAAATACAGCCCACTTAGTGATCAAAAAAGCGAAATTGATTTCAAAATAACTTCAAATGAAAACTATCATGTGCTTCGGCACTTTTGATTTATTGCACCTAGGACATTTACACTATTTCCAGCAAGCCAAAAGATATGGCGATTATCTCATGGTGGTGATTGCCCGCGACAAAACTAAGCAGATCCAGAAGAAAGAGGCCATTTTCTCGGAACGGGAACGCCTGGAATTAGTGAAAGGCCTGAGGGTGGTTGATGAAGCTGTCCTTGGCTATCCGGAAGATCACTTCAGAATTATCCAAGAAAAGAGACCAGATATTATCTTCTTAGGCTATGACCACAAGATTGATGAGAAAATTCTGGCTGCTAAGCTGAAAGAACGTGGATTAAAACCAGAAATAAAACGAGCCAAAGCATTTAAGATTGGAAAGCATAAATCTACGTTGTTGAGAGAGAAAGTGTTACAAAGTTAATTTTCCCTCCTCACCGTCAATTCCCGATACTCATCCCATCACTCTATAATGATCTGAAGCCTATTTTTGTCGATTGGTTCAAGGATGACTTCCTGCCCTTTTTTCAGAGAGAGGAATTTTGCTAACGGTTTTGGAACACGCACATCTAAGGCATTTCCTACCTCTGAAACCTTACTTCTGGCGCGCAAACCCCATAAGCCACGGCGCTTTACTTCTGCTTCAATTTTGTCTGATGCAGCTGACTCAAATAAGGTTTCCCCACAGCGATTGCAGACCATAGCTTCAAATTTGCCAATGGCCTCTCCTAAAAAAATGTAAGGGATCTTTTTCTTTTCATAATTTCCCATGTTACAGTTGGTGCATCTCATTTTCCTTTCCATCCCAATATTTTTATTTAAATCTTTCCTACTCTTCCTTGCCAATCGTCAACTCCTTCGGAATCCGATACTCATCCCATCTCACTTTACCTGCTTTCACCGCATCACGAATCTTTCTCTGAACCGTATTCAATTCAGCACCGCCGCTTTTCATCTCCACAAACACTATCTCAGTAACTTCTTTCTCATCCAACCCTTCAAACACCAGCAAATCCACAGGCTTTCCTAAAAATTTACATTCTGTCGGCTTGTACTTAAAATTCGGCAAGTACGGTGCAAGTTGCTCAGAGAATTGTCCACCCAGTGACGCTCTGGATCGTTCAATGGAATCTTTCTTAATGCCGGGAAGCTGTTCTTCCCAATATTTGTCCCGCTGCATCGCGCCTGCAGAAATGCCTATCTTATAGGCAAGAACGGCTACTGCTATAAATAAAAGTAAAACCAATATCAATAACGGATCCATTCTATTTGTATAGTTGCGGAAAACTTAAATATCTTCCCATCCAATATTTATCAACAATTATCTAAAAAAGGTGATCTACATGGTTTTAAAGAAATTACAAAAGTTCCATATGGAAGGCTATGCCCTGTTCCGTATTGTTGTCGGGTTGATGTTTGTGCAGCACGGAGCACAGAAGTTATTTGGCTGGTTTGGCGGAAAAGCAGTTGAATCGTTAGTCAGCTTGATGGGCGTAGCCGGGATGATCGAATTTATCGGCGGATTAGCCATCGCATTGGGTTTTTTCTCAAGACTCGCATCTGTAGGCGGAATTGCCGTCATGATTGGAGCATTAGCAACAGTACATTTCCCTCAGGGATTAATTCCTATCGTAAATAAAGGAGAATTAGCTTTATTGTTCCTGGTCTGCTTTATTGTGATAGTAGTTCATGGTAATGGTAAGTGGTCTTTAGAACAGTCACTGCTGAAGAAAGAAGTGTTTTAGAAATTTTATTTTTCTTATTTTTTATTTAGTCATGATAATGTATTTCAGCTGTGTTATCCTGAAATTATTTCCTCTCGATAAAAATCTTGCCATTCTCAGTACC
>JBBSWK010000149.1:0-4931 GCA_038046325.1 Nanobdellota archaeon
AAGCTGGTTAACTATTTCTGCTTCCATGATTTGATATCCTTTATTGAAGATCTCATCAATATCAGTAATGGTTCCATCTTGTACCATCCTTCCCAAATCGGTTCTTGGTTTCCAATCTTTTTCCGGAGCCGGAACTGACTCGATCTCTTTTACCGGTAATTCTTCCGCTGCTCCTGGTAATTCGTCTTCTGCCATTTTTTTCACATTAAATTTTTTTATTTACCTGATAATTTTTGTTTCACGTGTGCAAACGCTGAACTCATGTTTTCCGGCGCCGCATTACTTTTTAAATATTGCGCAAACTGCACTTTATTACCTTTCATCTTGCTTGCATAATCCTGGATGTGTGTCCCTTGGATTTTCTTTTCATCAGGAAATAATTCCTTTCCGCTATGTGCTACATTCACCCCAGCATCAAGAACGCCTTTCAGGAAAGCATAATATTTTCCCTTATGTAACGGTGATTTGAAACCGGTATCAAAGACCATTTCACCCTTATACTTTTTCTCCGCTACTTTTTTCCCAAAAAGGAATCCTGTTAAGTAGGCAGCAGGCAGATTTTTACACGAATACAGCCATCCATGCTTGCGAAGAGTAAATGAGTCAGCCCCAACTAACACTGTATCTCCCTTTGGGGTAAATTCTACTAATTGGGCAAGTACTCTTTTATTAGTGAAGCGCACTACCAATCGTCCTTTGCGGGACAATAACAGCTTCAAGCGCTTCAAATAATTAGTCTTATTTTCGCGCTTTCTGCGGTACATTACGGTTCGTGGTTTTCTGTTGACCATGGTGTATTATTATTCAGGAAGTTATTTACTGACACTTTCAATCAAGTGATGCTCTTTGAGATAGAGCTTGATGTGACGCCTGTTTCTGAAATATCCTCCTTTTGATTTTGTATATAACATACGATAGTTGTTAGTGGAAAGCAAATTTTTATCGCGAAGCTCTTTCAATAAGTCGCGTTGGGCGCGGATTCTATCTATCCATTTCTCTTTTCGGGTAACGATGGAATGTTTGGATCCTTTCCTGCTTCCTTTTCCTCGCTGTCTTCCTTTGCTTTTCTGTTCAGCGATCTTGCGTGCTCCTCCTCGGGAATGCTGGTTGACCTTTGCTTTGGATATTTTTCCTACTGCAATAAGCCCGCGCATATCTGAGCGGGTGATTGCCTTCTGGATATCATCTAAGGAATCAGTAGCGAACACTACTTTCTTCGGTGAGACATTTAGGATCTTTGCCGCAAGTTTCTTTTTATTGTTCATGGTTGACCTGTTTTAGTATGATTATTGTCTCTTGGTGATGGTTTTTTCCATCATTTCTGTTTCTTTCTTAGTATGCTCTTCAGCAGTTTCTTCCGTCGCTGCTGCTTTCTTCTTTTCTTCTTTTTCTTTTTGAGCCAGCTCTTCCGCTTTCTTTTTCTTCTGCTCTTCTTTCTTGCTTGCGTCTACAGCTTTTCTCTTTCGCGATTCTTTTCTCTCCGCAAAATCTGATTGTAATTTCTTCACCGCAGCGCTTGCATCTTTGACATTAAGCAACGTAATCTTTTTCTGCTGCGCCAATTCTAGTAATGACAGTTTCTTCTTATTTCCAACACTCGCGGCAACAATCGCTCCCTGCGTTTTTGGATTTAGTGATTGAAGCTCTTGAGCGTTGCGTACAACTACTATTTCTAAACCGGACTGATGCAGTCCTCTAATTTCCGCTGGCGCACCATAGCCAGGATTAGGCATAGCTGGCCTGCCGCAGTGCATCTGGCGTACTTTGGAGTGCCTTCCTCGAGGGAATCTCCAGCGAACTTTGACGCCTGCATTGAAATTTGACTCTTTGACTACAAAGCTAGGCTTGCTCATTTCCTTTCTCAGTTTTAGTAATTGTTCTTTAGTCATGATATTATACTTTCATTTCCTTGTCTGCTTTGTGGGTTATATAACATCCATCCTGGAAAATTCTTCTATCGCGGTTGGTAATTCTGCAAGCGCTTTCTATCTTGGCTGCGGTTTGGCCTGCAACTTCAATATCTGCGCTGGTTACGATAATTTCTTCTCCAGTAACTTTTACTTCTGCTCCTTTCATCAATTCAACTTTTCTAGGAACAGCTTCTCCCAAAAAGTTCTTGATTATCAATTCATTTCCTGCCACGGATACACTCATGGGAAAGTGGCCTGAGCAAATTTTTAATTTGTACACAAACGGTTCCTGTACGCCTTCGACCATATTCATGATATGAGATTCAAAAGAACCGATCATGGTTTTTTCTCTCTTGGTTGCTTTAGGAGCAAATAGCACTACTTTGTTCCCTTCTAAAGATACAGTTATCTTTGGATGCACAAACACTCTGCTTACTTCTCCTTTTGGACCTTTGACTTTCAAAAGATTACTCTCTAGCTGAGCAGTTATCCCCGCTTTCAGTTCAATTTCCCGTTTCAGGTCGTCTTTCATGGTATTTTATGTTGGAATTATTTTGAGTTGGCTCCTTAATAACAGTAGGCGATCAATCTTCCTCCTGTTTGCTGGTCTTTTGCGGAATTGTGGGTCACTAAACCTTGCGGCGTGGAAACCACGATGATACCAAAATCTTTTGCTGGCAAGTATCGTTTCTCCCACTTTTCGAATTCATGCTTTGCTGTTGAAAATCTTGGCTTGATGACTCCGCACTTGTTGATGTTTCCCAAAAGATGTACTTTAAGTACTCCGCCTTTTCCATCATCTACTTCTTCAAAAGAGCCAACATATCCTTGCTCATTCATCAAGCTTAAGACTCTTTTGATCATAGACGAGGCTGGCTTGATCAGTACTTCACGCTTTCCTACTTTCTCCGCGTTCAGGATTTTTGCCAACGCAGCCGCCAATGGATCATTAAACATTTTTTTTACCTCATTACTGTTCTAGCTATATTTTTTGAACCCGATTTCAGGGCCCATTTCCCGGAAGCACTGCCGGCAGATATGTAAGCCGTACTTGTTAATATGCCCCTTCATACGTCCGCAATTGCGGCATTTTCGCAACGCAATTCCGCAAGATCGTGGTTTAGGACTGTTGAATTTGATATACTTCGCTTTCTTGACTGGCTTATGGTCCAGTTGAGTAAATGCTTTCTTATAATCGCTGGTTGTCATGATTATTGAACCCCTATACCTAATTGTTTAACAAAGGAAATCGCTTCTTCCTTGCTGATCTGGTGATTCTTACCGACTGGAGCTGTTTTTAATGTTCTTTTCCTAACTCTGAATCCAGGACGTTCTAACGTTACTGCTGCTTCCAATCCTATGATTCTCAAATCAGGATCGTACTCCAAGCCGGCAATGTCGATATATTCCGGAATCCCGAAGGAAAAATTTCCTTGATTGTCAAAATTGCGTTGCTCTAAGATATTATCTTTAGCCGCTACTAGGCGTTTCAATAATTTGTCGCAATCTTTACGTACCGTCACTTTGCAGCCAATAGCCAATCCTGGACGCAATCCCCAGCCAGGGATGCGCTTTTTAGTTTTGGTTTCAACTGGTTTAGTGGAAGTGATCTTATTCAAGAGCTTAAGGCCTTTCTTAAGCAGTTCTTCATTCTTTCCCGCACCAACATTTAAGGTGATCTTCTCGATACTAATTTTCTTCATCACGTTGTTGTTTGAGGTTTTCATGTTTGAGTTTGATTTTTGTATTTTGTTTATTTTTTATTTATTCTAAGCTTATCTCTGCGTCTTTGTCTCCTACTACAAAGAGATATTCTTTTGCAGTATCTACATCGGCACCATCAACCGTATACGTTGCTTCGACACCTTTGATCTCTTTCAGTACACCCACATCTCCGGCGTGCTTACCTTTAATGAGGAATACTTTTGAACCTTTCTTTGCTGGAAAAATTTTAGCAACTTTAGCATCTGGAACATGTACTAAGAACGTATCTCCCACCTGCGCTTTGGCATCACTGACAATATTTCGTCCGTCGTGAAGATTGAATTGGATTTTTCCACCTTTCAACGCAGTCTTGCCCACAATCTTTGCTAGCTTAACTGAAGCTTCCTTGGCATTAATTTCGGCTAAGCGCAATCTTCCTTTCTTATCCAAGAGCATACGATACTGCTTCTTAAGTTTAGGGACGGAAAGCACATCAAATAAGCCAACCATAAATCGGTGGTCATTTCTTGCTAGACCGTCGACCAATACTTCTTTGCTGTTGACGATCTTTCGAGCCTCACTCATGGTGGAGGCGAGTTTTAACTCATCACGCAACAATAAGCCCAGCGGCATTCCAAATTCTAAAGAGTGAGCTCCCGGGCTAGGGCGAAGCGTAAATACTTTGGTTTTCCTTGGCACGAACCAGGTCTTGGGTGCTGCGATGAGTTTCAGATGATTTTTCATTTTATTTCAACTCCGTTGAAATGCTTGAAAATGTTTTTTATTTTCATTGTATTCTATTTTCATTGTATTCTTATTCTCCTATTTTGATTTGGTTTCTTTAGTTTCTGTTGATTTTTGTGTCTTTGCTTTTCCTGCCTTACGCCTTTTATCGGCCATGTCTAAGGCGACAATCATCAAGTTTGATGGTTGAAACGGCACTGGCACTTTAGTTCCATTTTTTTTAGTGTATTCAATTCCGGTCACGAAAACTCGTTCCCGCTTCAAGATTACTCGCTCAACTTTTCCTTCCTGTTTTCTGAACTTGCCGCGCAATACTTTGACTTTGTCTCCCTTGCGAACTTGCATCGCTCTGGTGCCTTGCTTCTGGCGTAATTCCTTAGATAAATGAACATGAACTAATTTTTGCCGTACGTGGAGAGGAGCATTGTACCTATACTTGCGCTGTTTGCGCCGTTGCGTGCTTCCCTTCCAGCTTGTTGAAAATTTTTTGGCATCCATTTTTATTGTCCTTACCTTATATGATCATGCTTGCTACTTTTGCTACTGCCGGCCATCGCTCAGCCACTTCTTTTG
>JBBSWK010000150.1:0-3991 GCA_038046325.1 Nanobdellota archaeon
TTTCATAGAAACTGCAAGAAATTCTACGTGGGGAAATAATTTCGGGATAGTACAGGTGGAATTGGAGAGCAAATAACGTCATAACCTGCCAGTAGTTATAAGAGAAAGACTTAAAAAGTAAGTGAGAAGGAATAGCTTAAAATGTCAACTAAAATTGATCTAGAACAAACGATTAGAAATGATTACGCTCTCTTAATTAGTAAAGAGGAAAATGAAGAGGATACGGTTTTTAATAACGTCTTACTCATGAATCTTTCATGGACTCTCTTTTTACTTACCTCTGCGATGAATTTATGTGATTACGGATTTACTGCTACTAAATTACAAGGTTTATCAGAATCACAAGTCAGAATCTATTGGGCGAAAGAAGACAACCGTTCTGCGTTCCACCAGTTTCGAGGAATTATCTGCTTTGCAGGAAGAGAGCTAGCCTACTTAACATACAAATAACAAGGAAATAAAGGTACGTAACCATGTCCACTGCCTTACAAGAAATAACTGAACTGATTAAAGCAAGTAAAATCGAAGATCAAGAGAGTTTAAACATTATTAAGATGGAAGTCTCTAGGAAGCATCATCTCAAAAAATCTCCCTCTAATATAGAGTTATTGCTTTCTTTGCCGCAAGAGCAAATAAACGAATATAAAAAAATATTATTATCAAAACCAACCAGGACTATTTCTGGAGTTTCACCGGTTGCAGTAATGACTAAACCAAGCCGCTGTCCCCATGGTAAGTGTACGTTTTGCGGTGGTGGAATAGGCAGCCCCTGGGGAGATGTGCCGCAATCCTACACCGGGCATGAGCCAGCGACCATGCGCGGGATCAGAAATGATTACGACTCCTACTTACAAGTCTTCAACCGGTTGCAGCAATATGTATTGATGGGGCATACTTTCGACAAGATTGAAATTATTGTTATGGGTGGAACCTTTCCTGCCGAGCCAAAAGCATATCAAGAAGAATTTGTCTATGGGCTTTTCAAAGCCATGAATGATTTTTCCGATCTCTTTTTTGACACGCAGGGCGAATTTGATTTTTTGAAGTTTAAGGAATTCTTCCAGCTTCCTGGTGATATGTACGATAAAGAACGGGAACAAAGGATTAAACAAAAATTACTGGAATTAAAACAGAAAACCAAAACAACGCTGGAAGACGAACAGCTGCGCAATGAAACCAGCCATATTAGATGTGTTGCATTATGCATCGAAACCAAGCCAGATTGGGGCTTCTTAGAACACGGCAATGAGATGCTGCGCCAGGGATGCACACGAGTAGAGTTAGGAATCCAATCCGTCTATGATGACGTGCTGAAGTTTGTACACCGCGGGCATACTGCTGAAGATTCTAAAAAATCAATCCAGGTTTTGCGCGATCTCGGTTTCAAAATTAATTTCCATTACATGCCAGGTTTACCATTAACTGATTACGAACGAGATATGAAAGGTATGAGACAATTGTTTACTGATCCTGATTACAAACCAGACATGATTAAACTGTATCCATGCATGGTCGCACCGGGAACCGCACTGTATTACCAATACAAACAGGGAAAGTTCATTCCTATCGACGCCACAGAAGCGGCAAAAAGGATCGCAGAATTTTACACTTTTGTACCTGAATATTGCCGCATCCAAAGGGTGCAGAGAGATGTTCCTACTAAATATTGGGAAGCAGGAGTGGAGATGACCAATTTACGCCAGTTTACTGATGGAAAATATGAAAATAAATCACGAGATATTCGCGCTAGAGAACCTAAAGGAAAACCGATCAACTGGGAGAAAGTAGAAATTAAAGTTATGGAGTACGAAGCATCAAAGGGAAAAGAATTTTTCATCTCTGCGGAAGATACGGAAAATGATGTATTAATTGGTTTTTGCAGATTACGATTTCCGTTTGAATTTTTACGGCCAGAGATTACGCCAGGAAGCACCTTGTTGAGAGAACTGCATGTCTATGGAACGGCTACTGCTATCGGCGATGAAGGGATAGTGCAGCACAAAGGCTGGGGCAAGAAGCTTATGCAGAAAGCGGAAGAGATCGCTGTTGCGCATGGGAAGAATAAGATGGTCGTTATTTCCGGAGTTGGCGTTAGAAAGTATTACGAAGAAAAGTTAGGATATAGAAAAGAAGGGATGTATGTGGTGAAGGGGTTGTAAGATGATTGCTAATTACACTTTAGAAAATCTAGGTGGTGAATGCTAAAATGACCCTCTACCTGATCGGCATCGGACTTAGCACAGAAAAAGATATTACCGTTAAAGGCCTGGAAATAATCAAGAAGTGCGACAAAGTGTATCTGGAAAATTATACTTCCTTATTGCAATGTTCTATTTCAGACCTGGAAAAATTCTATGGGAAGAAAGTAATTTTGGCTGATAGAACTACTGCTGAGCAGAAAGATGAAGAGATCGTGAAAGAAGCAAAGAACAAAGAGATTGCCTTCTTAATCATAGGTGATCCTTTCTCAGCAACCACACACATCGAATTATTTAAGCTGGCCAAAGAAAAGAAAGTGCCAGTACAGATAATACATAATGCCTCCGTGCTCACTGCAGTAGGAATCACCGGATTGCAGCTGTATAAATTCGGCAGAGTAACTTCGATTCCTTTCCTGGAAGATCATCCTAACTTAGAAACACCGTACCATGTGCTTAAAGAAAATCAGCAGCAGGGCTTGCATACCTTATTTTTATTAGACCTAAAACCTGATCAGCAGAAGTTCATGACCGTGAATCAGGCTTTGGAGATTCTAGAAAAGATTGAATCTAAAAAGAAAGAAAAAATTATAGGAAAAGATACTTTCGTTATCGGCTGCGCCCGCTTGGGTAGTGATACGGTAATGATCAAAGCCGGGCCTCTGGAAAAAATCAAGAAACAGCAGTTCGGCAAAGCTCCGCATTGCCTGATCATTCCCGGAAAGATGCATTTCACCGAAGAAGAGCTTCTGAAATTTTACGCAGCTGATCGGTAATTAACATCCCTGTTCCAGTTATTAATATATTCGAGGAAGGTAAAAAGCGCAGGGTTAAAAAGAATCCAGGTAGCTATTTTTCCCTGCTGTTCAAAGTCTACATCCACAGTATTAACAATAAAATCATACTTTGATTGGTCTAAGTTTTCGACCACTTCTTCATTAAGGGAAAGATCGGCCTCAGCATTATCATTTGCTGCCGGAGACACGTATCCTTCTTCGTCATAAAATCCCGGAGCTATACTGCCATATATGTTGCCATTAGCAACTTTTTCTTGGTAGAAAAACTCTTGTAGTATGTTTTCTTCAAGAGGCTGGTAGCGCACTGGAGTAAGTTCATCTTCAGTATGCACTCCTTCTGCTGAATTCTCTACCTCTACTTCAAGAGTAAATTCTTCCTCTTCTTCTATTTCTGCTGGAGCTTTTTGGGGATATGCTTTCCCAGGAAGATAGAGCAACACCACATCTAGGTGAGAATAACTCATCTTCTGCCCCTCACTTTTAACCACTTGCTCTAAGATATTCGGTAACACCTTTTTAAATTAGTAGAGAAATATCTATTTAAATCTTTGCTTATTGCAAGGGAGTAGTAAAAAATAAGTAGCTTCAATAGAATGTTTTTTCATATCCTTCTTCTTCTCTCGCTAGCTGCACATACTTCTGCTCGTCACGGATAACATCATCAAAGTGCAGCACGCTTCGAGGGAGGCGCATATTAATCATCTCCCAGCGTAAGCTTTGATTGGTCTCTACGATAACATGCACATATCTTTTTGGTTTTGAAGTGAGCTGTCTTGTTTGTGCATCCAAAAAGTATTCATCCCGCCAAGTATCAGGGTGGATGATAGTTACCTTGCCGTTCTGTTCCAGATAACGCTTGTGTATGTGCCCGAAAACATAGATCTTGTTGCGGTGGAGTTTTTGTTTCCTCTTCTTTTTGAAAACAGCAACTATTTCATCGATATCCCAATGCACGTGTTTCCACCTTCTATAAAACTCTCGTATTAATTCTCGAGG
>JBBSWK010000151.1:0-2409 GCA_038046325.1 Nanobdellota archaeon
TTGATACCATTATAGATATAGACGTTCTGGATACGCTGTTTCTGTTTGGCGTTGTTTAAGTATACTTCCATACCACTGCGTAAAGTCCCACTAAATAATCTTCCTGCAGAGATATCTTTTCCTGAACGAGGATCAATAACAATACGGGTAATAACAAACGCTACTTTCCCGTCAGGATTACAACTGACCAAGTCTTTTCCAAATTGTGATTCTGGATCGCCATGCCAGATCTTAGGAATTCTGTAGATTTGAGCATCAACTGGATCAGGAAGATGTTTGATGACCATGTCTAAAATTACTTCATGTAAAGGAGCATTATTCCATACCCATTCCTTACGTTCTGCTTCTTCCATTTCATAAATCCTAAGAATGTCGGAAAATTTTACATTTTTCTTGTGCATGTACGGGAATGATAAAGCCCAGTTTTCTCGTGCGCTTCCAAAAGCTACTCCGCCGTCCTGAACATTAACTTTCCATTTCTCTTTGTATTGGGTTTCTGCAATTCGCCCAACCATATTATTAAATTCAACTACTAAAGCCATGATCCTTTCGGCAATCTTTTCCGGGCTCAGTTTTAATTCCTTTACTAAGCGGTCAACTTTGTTGATGAATAGAACTGGCTTAACTCGTTCTCGCAGTGCTTGACGGACTACTGTCTCTGTTTGCGGCATAATCCCTTCTACGGCGCAGATTAATACTACAGTTCCATCAATAGCTCTCATTGCTCTGGTAACGTTACCACCAAAGTCAACGTGGCCGGGGGTATCAATAAGATTGATCAAATATTCATTTCCATTATATTCGTGAACCATAGAAACGTTTGCAGCGTCAACTGTCATTAATCGTTCCTGCTCGTCGGCATGCTGCCAAGTCGCCATACCGCCTTCTAATTGACCTGCGAATTTAGCTGACATCATTCCTGCTGCCGCCATAAGATTATCTGTCATCGCGGTTTTACCGTGGTGAATGTGGGCACTGGTCGCGATGTTCCGAATGAATTTCGGAGTCTGGGCGATCTTCATTACCTTCTCAGTGAATTTTTCTCCTGCCATTGTGATATTAACCTCTGATATTTTGATTCTTATTTTTTACTTCTTTAACCTCATCAAAACACATGCACTTCCTGTGCCGTCTTGTATGAATGTAATTCTTCTGATTTAAACCAGAGAGCCACTTCTTGTTTTGCCTCTTCTACGTTTCCTGAAGCATGAATTAAATTTTCAATCGCTTTATCCTGCCCGTCTGCGTAGGCGAAACTGACATGCGCAAAGTCTCCTCGTATTGTTCCTGGCAAAGCGCTCTTCGGTTCTGTACCGCCGACGAGCTTGCGGACCACTTCGACTGCATTTATTCCTTCCAGACATAAGGCCATAACTGGCCCGGTAGTCATGAATTTCAGCAAGACTTCCAACACTTTTTCTCCCCGGCGAGCAGCGATATCGTAATAATGCTTCTTTCCGAATTCTTGATCGATGACGACCATCTTAGCGCCCACAATCTTCAATCCGGCGTCTTCAAAACGGGAAATTATTCTACCCATCAATCCGCGTTTCACCGCATCCGGTTTGAGTAAGACGAGAGTGCGTTCGATCATATTTTCACCAAAATAAAAATGAAGGAGTCAAAACTTACGCTCCTCTGCCCTTCTTCCGTTCTGCTCTGGACGTTTCAGTCCAGCGGACTTTGGCTGGTTTTCGTTTCAGCTTGAGCATGTTCTTCTCGCACTTGGTAGAACAGTAATAATCAATCTTTCCGCTGTTGTACACCAGCATCTTGCCGGTGCCTTTTTCAAGTTCTTTTCCGCAAAATGTGCATTTAGCCATGATTCTCACCTGCTCCCGCGGCCGCTGTTGCTTCCGCTGCTGCTTCCGCCTGGACCACGTCGAGGTCCGCCGCCCATGCGCTGCGCTTCAATCTCAGTCTCTAATAATACAAGCACATCTCCGGTCCTAACTGGACCTTTAACGTTTCTGCGAATAGCTTTATTTCGATCAGGACCATCTAATATCTGGCACATCACTTGCGTTAACTCTCCTCGAGTTCCGCCGCGAGCGACAATCTCCTTCACTTCCGCAGCATAACCCTCTGAAAAGCGCACTTCACCTTCTATTCTTTCTTCGGTTTCCGCTTTCTTGACAAATCGTTCTTTGCCTTCTTTATTCATGCCTTCTTTAGCCATGAGTAATCACCTTACTGGGATTTAGCTAAAGATTCAATAGCTGATTTAGCTTCTCCTTCTTTAACTACTGCTACAGCAGCGGTTGATACTGCTAGTCCTGCAGCTGCGCCTAGATCATCCTTCTTAGAAACACCAAAGCAAGGAACATTCTTTTCCTTCGCTAAAAGAGGAAGATGCATCACGATTTCTTTCGGAGCTACGTCTTCCGCATAGACGACAAGTTTAGCTTG
>JBBSWK010000152.1:0-2936 GCA_038046325.1 Nanobdellota archaeon
CAAATTATGACTCCGCCAAAAAAGAAAAAATCGGTATTAAAAACGTTGTATGAAAAAGTAACAGGGAAACTTCAACCAATAGCTGTTCCGCAATTAGAACCAGTAAAACCAACAAAGTATCAATCTATTGATGATATGGTTGAGTGAATACCGCCTTGGCCTCCAAAACCTTTTTAACTTCCTCTTTTCTTCTTTTTGTATGAACTTTCCCAGCATGCTTTCGGTATTGCATTTGCTTCTGCTACCTTTAGTAATCTATTTTGTCTTACAAAAAACCGCACATTTCAGTTTCTTAGCGATAGTTATCCTGCTTTTTTCTGTTCTCATGGATATTGCCGGCAAAGTTATCGGAAAAAGAAAAATCACTGCTTCTTTTCTCCACCCCTTCTCAGATAAGATAGTAGTGCTGACACTTCTATTTGTGTTTGTATTGCAAGGAATATTTTCAGGGTTGATATTTGGCATTTTTTTACTTAGGGATATTATCATAATGAGTATCAGAATAGTTGCCTCCCGTGATGACGCCGTTATTCGTGGAGAATTGTATGGTAAGACCATTACGGTTCTGCAGTTGGTGCTGGTATTCATGATTTTAGGAAAAACCATTTTTGTTCCTTTAGAAAAATCGCTTACCATAGTTACTTCTTTTTTTACCTTGGTTATCGTGGTCTTGGGAGTTGTTTCTATCTTACATTATGGTTACGTGTATCTTAAGGGATTGCGTACACGAAAAGAATTAGGAAGAACGATGGAAAAAGAGCCGATGATCATCCTGGCAAATAAAAAATCCGGCGGTTATAGGGATAAATATCGTCGTTATCTTCTGGAGATATTTGCCAAACGAAGAAATGCGCCCATTTATTATTTATCAGGAAAAAATCTTTTCTCAAGTGTGGAAAAGAACATCAGAAAAACCAAGAACATCATTATTGCGGGCGGAGATGGCACTTTTGAAGCAGCATTGAATTACCAGCCTTTGCAAGATAAAAATCTAGGTTTCTTTCCGTTAGGATCGGGAAATGCGTTATATTCTTTTTTTTATCGGGGGAAAAGATTTGAGTACCTGCGTTCCAGGTTCAAGTTCAAAGAAGTAGCGTTAGATGTCTTACGACTAGAGTGGGGGGAAGGTAGGCGAGATACTTTATTCTTAAGTTTAGGAACTGATGGCGAAGTGGTTCATGCCATCTCTCAAAAAGAAAGGCATTCTTTCGCCGATTATTTCTCTGCCGGGCTAAAGGTCGCCTTTGGCAAGCCGCTACGTTACGATCTGGTGTGTATCATTGACGAGAAAAAATATTGTTGGAAAAATGCTGTTAATATTATCATCGGAAAAATCTCCTATATTGGTTTTGGGATGAGGTCGTTGCTCGGCACGATTAAGGAAGACGATGGATACGTTTTAGGCATGGCTTGCGTGAATACGCATGCTCCAGTTTTTAATAAGGCCTTGCGGGTATGGGCGATTTTCTTGACCCAGATGGGCTTGGCAAAAGCTCCTTTAATTCCATTGAAAGGCAAGGTTTTTGCAATTGAAAGCAGAACTCCTTTCCCTCTCCAGGCAGGTGGAGAGTTTTTAGGATACACAAAATGGATTAAAGTGCAGGTGAAGAGGAGGCAGAAGGTATTAATGATATAAATTATGCATTATATCCCTCATTTTTAAATAATTATTTTGCTTCTCTAAGTCATGCTTCTACGCGCAGCAGCGGAGTACGCAGCATTAAAGATCTATGCTCCTGTATTAGAAGTAGTAGCCCATAAGTATGTTCTACATGATTTGGGTAAAGACAAGAATAGCCAGTGGAGTTTCCACTGGCATGAACATCACAAGAAACCTAGAAAAAATGGAATGCTGGATGATGATTATTTTGGTCCGCTTTTATCAGATAGTCCGGCTATGAAAGAAATTAAAGCACTAGGGGTGCTAGCCATAGCCCATCTTGCTTTATTCCCTATTTTTCCTGTTTTTGCCCTAGGCGCAGTTGGCCATGCAATACAATATTATGTCAAACATTACAAATGCCACACGGACGTAGAATATGCTTTTGATCATATGCCGCATCATGTTAAGCATCATGTAGTTGACCAAAATGCCAATTGGGGAGTTACGTCCGATATAGTAGACAGAATAATAGGTACTGCCACGAAAGTAGATCCTGAAGAATGGGCACGTTTGAGAGAATTTTATACTAAGAGATCAAATGCGGCCAGACCAAGAATCGAGGCTGCTGCAGCAGAGCGGCAGGCGGAATATGATAAAAAATTGAAAGATTCTTTAGAGAATATTACTGAGAGATTGTACTCTTTCTTGCCTGAGGCATTGAAATCTGCTTGACTGGGATAACTTTTTAAAATAGAAGCCGATTTAGCTTATTATGGCGGCTGTCGTATAACGGCTATTATTCGGGACTGTGGTGGGAAACCCATAGCAATCCTGAGAAGGGAGTTCGATTCTCCCCAGCCGCCCTCTTTTCTTCTGAATAAATTCACCCCCTTGGCCGCTCACTCAGTTGCTTTCTCGCTTGAAAATCGAAAAAAGCAAACAATAACTTTTTGTGCATAAGCACTCCATGTTCTTCGTTCGCATCTTGGCCATGGCGGTGGTGAATTTTTCCTAAGCAGAATCTATATAAAACACAAGATACTTCTACATAAACATGGAAATACAGACTGCCAAAGGAGTAAAGGACCTACCTCCGGAAGAGAAAATTCTCAAGAATAAGGTAGTGAATACTATTTCCAAAGCCTTTGAGTTATATGGCTTTGCACCTTTAGAAACTCCAATTCTAGAACGATACGAAACCTTGGCTGCAAAGTATGGTGCGGGTGCAGAAAGCGACGTGCTGAAGGAAACTTTTAAATTACAAGATCAGGGAGATCGGCAGTTAGGATTGCGGTTTGAAATGACTACTTCCTTAGCTCGACATGTAGCTCAG
>JBBSWK010000153.1:0-463 GCA_038046325.1 Nanobdellota archaeon
AATTAAGTCAAAGAGGTATATAAAAATATCTCTCTACTTCTTCTTTTCCATTAGCCACAACTTATACGTATTCCCGCCGCGTTCTACTATTTCTTCAGAAACAAGCTTGCAAAAAGAAGGTGTAGAAACTTCCCAACTTTCTCTACCTATTAACAACAGTATGCCTTTCGGCTTAAGCAAATATTTTACTTGATGATAAATCTCATTCAGTTTATCTTCATCTTTCGTAGTAACCTGAAATAAAATCTGATCGAATTCCTGTTCATGGAAGGCGCCGCTCAATTCGTCCAACGGTATCTTTTGCAGATTTATAAATTTGCGCACTCCAGCGATCTGGGCATTCTTCCTAGCAGCAGTGATATTCCCGGTACTGTCATCAACTGCGGCAATGGAAATGGAAGTATTTGAAGTACGAGGGATATACTTAACAGAATTGAATAATGGCAGTTTCTTATAAGAAAAA
>JBBSWK010000153.1:473-1043 GCA_038046325.1 Nanobdellota archaeon
GAATTGTTAACAGAATGTACCGGCATTCCGCTGACAAACAGCGCGGCTTCGATAGCAATGACTCCATCTTTTACAAAACCAATAAGTAAATTGCCCCCTCGTTTATATCCTGTTTTCCTGGCAAAATAATATCCTAAGTCTCCTTTGCAAGAAGCAGAATGAGTGAAAACACGATAAGCGCGGGAATGTAATTCTTCTCCAGCTATATCAATTCCAATAATATACTCTTCCCCATTGAAATACACGATCAGCAAGAAATCTGGTTTCTTCAGATCGATGGTAAGTGATAATTTCTGTTTCTCGACTGCAGCAAAAACTTTGCCGGCGACTTGCCTGGCCATAGCCAGACGGTTGTCCATCCCTTTGACATTCTCTACTTCTACTCTAAAGGATGAATTAAAGATGAAATCCTTCCAATGTACAGAGTTGAAATCAATATCATCAAGATTTTTGTATTTGCCCAGAGAAACAATAATCCTGCGCATAGATTGGCCATGGTACAGAAGTTGAAGTGTTTGTTCTGCAGAAGCATCGCCTTCTGCAGCCCGTGGATAGGTCTTTGCAGTAAGG
>JBBSWK010000154.1:0-1253 GCA_038046325.1 Nanobdellota archaeon
TTTCATTTTGAATCTTAGAATCTTTAAAAAGTCAACAAAAAATACGATCGTAAGATTTGTAACCTTTTGTATGTATATGTGTGTGCTTGCACAAAAGGGTCAGGGGTATTATTATGCATTCATGATTATCGACACTCACACTCATATTTTTAATGAGGAGAATTATAGAAATTATTTCACCAAAGCAGGCGATAAGGTGACAAGGGTTTTATCTTTGTATTATTGGTCAACATTTAATACGGAAGGAAATATAATAAAATTTGATTTTCAAGATTTACTTGCGTTCGCGGAGACAAAAAATAACCTCTCTGTAGTGGGGAGCATTGATATCACGAAGGATAAAGGGGTGCAATTACAAAACCTCGAAAGTCTTTTAAAGAAAGAAAAGATAGTCGCCATCAAACTCTATCCGGGCTATCAATATTTTTATCCATCAGATGAGATGATTTATCCTATTGCAGAATTATGCCAAAAATATAATAAACCGCTCATATTCCATTCGGGAGATGTGTATGATTTTGAAGGGAAAGCCATACTGAAATATTCTCATCCCATTCATATAGATGAGCTTGCCACAATGTTTCCGCAATGTAAAATCATAATTGCTCATTTCGGATTCCCGTATCATTTGGAGACGGCAAATGTAGTAAGCAAGAACACCAATGTTTTTACAGAAATTTCTGGAACGATCGTTAAATTAGACTCGCAGGAAGAAACTGACGCCGTGGTTAGTCAATATATAAAGGATTTACAGCGCGTCTTCGCATATTTTCCTGATATTAAGCGCAAAATCATGTTTGGTACTGACTATTCCGGAGAAGATACGATGCTGAATCAATTTAGTCCTTATGTGAAATTGACTGAAGCGGTTTTTTCAAAAGAAGAGCAGAAAAGCATGTTTTATGAGCTCGCAGAGAGTATTTTTTGATAGAAACAAAAATCCCCTCGATAATATTCGGGGGATTTTTGTTTATTTTAGATAAACGTCTTTAACGTTTATCTGCGGAAATCAGGTCTGTTTTCCGCCCAGCACTTTTTGCACTGGAGGCGACTGCGTTTCTCCGGAATAGGAGGAAACGGAAGCTGGGTGATTTTTGCTCCGCAATTTGAGCATACTTCATCCACATCGTACATCTTTTTCTGATAGCCGCCTTGGTTCATTTCTCTGTCCATTGTAATTACGTTGTTTTTATGATACGACCTATGTCCCGCTACGGGGGAATTCGAGGCAACGCGGTCATAAGCCGATTGAT
>JBBSWK010000155.1:0-1474 GCA_038046325.1 Nanobdellota archaeon
CTATAAAAACCTAATTCCAGAAAACCTTAAATACTTAAAATAATTATTAACAATAAGTAAAAAAGAAATAGGTGATGCTCATGAAATTAGTTCTTACTAAAAAACCAAAGAATGTGACAATTATCGAAGGATTTCCAGGCTTCGGGTTGATCGGGACTATTGCTATCGAATTCTTGATGGATCATTTAGAGACGGAAAAGATAGGCACCATCGAAATGGATGAAGTTCCAGCCATGATCGCTATCCATCAAAGCAAAGTCATCGAGCCAGTCTCCTTACATTACAACAAGGATTATAACTTAGTCTTAGTGCATGCCATCAATATCGGAAAAAATACTGGCTGGAAATTATCGGAGATGATTGAACAGCTTGCCGATGAATTATCTGCAAAAGAAGTAGTCTCCTTAGAGGGTGTAGGAAGTCCTAATCCCGGTAATAAAGTATACTACTATTCAACTAGCGGTTCTCAAAACAAGAAGTTAGCTTCTTCAGCTAGTCCGTTAAGCGAAGGGATTGTCGTCGGTGTAACTGGCGCATTGTTAGCAAAAAATATGAAAGTTCCGGTAGTTGCTTTTTTTGCAGAAGCGCAAAGTGGTTTGCCAGACAGCCGAGCTGCTGCCGAAATAATCAAAGCATTAGATACATACACTGGTTTGAAGATAGATCCGAAACCGCTCTTAGCTCAGGCTAAACTCTTTGAGCAGAAGCTGAAAGGCATCACTCAGAAAGCTGGCAAGGCAGAAGAATTGCAAGAAGAGAAGATGGATAATTACTTTGGGTAAAAATACCGATATTACAGGAAATAAAACCTTATAAATCCCTTTATTGTTTTATTACTTATGTCACGTATTAAAACTCTAGATTTGCTTCTTTCTGCCTTAGAAGATCATCCCGTCAATGAATGGCAAAAAAAAGAACTTTATCATATCTCAGTAAGGGCAAAAGAAACAAAAAGATGTAATTGGGGAACAACTCCTTTTTCTTTAGTACCTTATACTTTCCATGCTTATCAAACAGAAAAAGGGGAATTTCAAATATCCCTCATTAAAGGATTAACCGGTACAGCTTTAAGGTACGATGATGGCTCAATCATTCATGGTGACTATCGTGGTAATCCTGATCTGTATCTTTTAGCTGTTGATGAAAAAGAAATACCAGTACTTAGGGCTCTCACATTTGATAATAAATATTCAAAATCATATTCAGCAATGTGGGAAGGTGTTTTAAATGATAATAGTATACAACCATACTATGAAAGAGTTGACTCGGCATTTACAACTTATCAAAACGAATTAAAACAAAAAAGAGAGAATAGACTTAGAGCATTTTTAGAGTAGATTTTTTTATCAAAAACTAAATATTTTATTCTATCAAATTTTACTTCTTTTTGTAAATATCTAGAAATTGATAATATACCTATTAATTTTGATGAATAAAGTTTATTTTAACATAATTTAATCTTTGCTTATAATTT
>JBBSWK010000156.1:0-3599 GCA_038046325.1 Nanobdellota archaeon
TATGGAAGCCTTATTAGATGATGATGATGTCCGAGGAGACGAAGATGCACCGGTAACTATCGTTGAATGGAGTGACTTTGAATGTCCATTCTGTGCACGATTTTACCAACAAACTCTACCATCAATAGAAGAGGAGTATATCAAGACTGGAAAAGTTAAATTAGTGTACCGGGATTTCCCATTGAGTTTTCACACTAACGCGCAAAAGGCAGCAGAAGCAGCTGAATGTGCCGGCGAACAAGGAAAATACTGGGAGATGCATGATATGCTCTTTGAACAAGGGGTACAAGGCGGAGTGGCTGGGTTTAAGCAATATGCAAAAAATCTTGGTTTGAATACCGCCAAGTTTGATACTTGTCTTGATTCCGGTGCAATGGCTGGAGAAATACAGCAAGACATGGCTGACGGCGCAGCAGTGGGAATTCAAGGAACACCTGGCTTCATTGTTAATGGGAAGTTAGTAAGCGGAGCGCAGCCATTCGCAGTGTTTAAGCAAGTGATTGACGCTGAACTCAATTAAGAGATACATTTTTATTTTCTTTTTGTTTTTTGATTCTCATGAGACGCCTAAACAATATTTTGCAAGCAGTAGCTGAAGTGTATGTCGAGAAGAAGTACTTTGTTTATAGTGGATTATTCAGCCTATTGGTATTCTCATTAAATGCTCTTATTGGTAATTTCAAGTTGATTGCTTCCCAATTTTCCTTATTGCTGATTTTTGACCTTCTGGCAAGTGCTCATACTACCATGTCAGCAGTTTCCTTTGCCTTCTTAGTGATCATTTCGCTGCTTTCAGGCATTATTTTTTCCTTAAGTCTTTTCTTAGTGAAAAGGCAAATCTCTTATGGCGCAGGAATCGGCTTGTCCGGGATCATAGCCAGTATCCTTACTCCAGCTTGCTCTTCCTGCGCATTAGGCTTGGCAGGAATTTTAGGGATTAGTGGTTTTTTGAGTGTATTGCCGTTTAAAGGAATGGAGTTAGGAGTCCTAGGAATCATACTTTTGGGAAGTTCTTTAGTATATCTTTCTGGAAAGATCACTACCAAGGCATGTGATGTGAAGAAGTAGTGTCGTCATTCCTTAGGTGCAAGAAGGATTTATCCTTCTGCACAGAAAGCTTTGCTTTCTTGTGTTGATAACTTTTAGAAAAAAGAAAGATTTTATAAGCAAGAACTCTCCTGAACCATAATGCAACCGGCAAGAAAATATATTGTGGTAACCGGCGGGGTTCTTTCTGGGTTAGGTAAAGGCATAGCTGCAGCAAGTATAGGTCATCTGCTCAGTTCTCAATATAAAGTTGTGCCTATAAAATTAGATGGATACTTAAATGTTGATCCTGGAACCATGAATCCTATTGAACATGGAGAGGTATTTGTTTTAGATGACGGCGGCGAAGTAGATATGGATTTTGGCCATTATGAACGATTTCTCAATACCACCTGTAAATTTGAGCATAATCTCACTATGGGAAAAGTGTTTGAAGAAATCAGAGCAAAGGAACGGCGTGGAGATTATTTAGGAAAAACGGTGCAGTTTATCCCCCACGTGGTTGATGTAATCAAGGAAAGAATCAAGACGGCCGCTGAGAAGGAGCAGGCCGATATTATGTTGATTGAAGTTGGCGGTACGGTCGGTGATATGGAGAGTGATCTGTATATCGAAGCGATGCGCCAGCTGCAGAATGATGTTGGTGAAGATAATATTCTGTACGTGCATCTTACCTATGTGCCTATTCCCGCTGGCGTGCATGAACAGAAATCAAAGCCAACTCAACAAAGCGTATATGAGTTACGTAAACGGGGGATACTGCCAGATATCATCATTGGCAGATGTTCCGAATCCTTAACGCCGGAAATTAAAGGTAAGATCGCTTCTTTCTGCGGCGTAGATAAAAAATCTATTTTTACTGGTTTAGATGTCGATAATGTGTACAAAATTCCTTTTCTGTTAGAGGAGGAAGGGATTGTTGAAATTGTCAATCAAAAATTAAGATTAGAAGTTAAACCTATAAATGATCCTTGGAAACAGTTGTTGTTTAATTTAGATCATCCTACCAAGGAGATTACTATTGCCTTATGCGGAAAATATACTTCGTTGACCGATAGTTATGCCAGCATTAAGGAAGCATTGATGCATTGCAGCGCCCACACTAAGGCAAAGATTCAAATGAAGTTTATTGAAACGACTGAAATTGAGGAAGGAAGGATTAGTGTTGTGGAAGCTTTGCAAGGAGTTGAGGGGGTGATTATTCCCGGCGGTTTCGGCAGCCGAGGAGTAGAAGGAAAACTGGCGGTGATTCAATACTGTCGCGAGAATAATGTTCCAGTATTAGGGATCTGTTTTGGGCTGCAGTTGATGGTGGTCGAATTTGCCCGGAATGTGTGCCTATTGGAGAAAGCAAATACGACAGAAGTTGACCTTCACACTGCTCATCCGGTAGTGGATTTGATGACCGAACAGAAAGCTATTACGACAAAAGGCGCAACCATGCGTTTAGGTGCCTATATTTCATATTTGCGCGAAGGAAGCCTGGCTAGGAAGCTGTATGGCTCTGAGATAGTATCTGAGCGGCACCGGCATCGATACGAAGTAAATCAAAATTATCATCAATTCTTGATGGAGAATGGGTTGAGTATTTCTGGATTATATTTGGAAAAGAATCTTACAGAATTTATCGAGTTGAAAGATCATCCTTATTTTATTGCTACGCAGGCGCATCCTGAATTGAAAAGTCGATTGAGTAATCCTGCGCCGTTATTTTTAGGATTGGTGAAAGCGGCGATGGAGAGGAAATAAGAATTACTTTTTATACAATGCCCTTATTTTTTCTTCAAATTCTGCCCAGGAGTGATCTGCTACCAATTCTAAATCGTGGGCTGGAACTAAGACGTCTGCTGCCGAGGCATCTTCTGGAACTATTTCTGTAAAAGTAGAATATGCAAATCCGCATACATACGGCGCAGATACCATAAGGATATTAGCCTTGGTCGGCGAAAGCATTTCGGCATTTAATTTTGGAGATTGATTTTTTGGGGTATGGACATCCTTATTCTTCCGGCGCACACCGCGAACATGCATATGCTGATAGATTGTTTTGCAATCAGCGTTGAAGTTAGAAGCGTGAGTGAAATCATTAAGCCAAGAAACTCTGGCGAGGGGACCTTGGCTTGCATACTTTTGGACATATTCTGGGTTAACTATCCACATCTTAGTTTTACCGATAAATTTTTGTTTTAACATCTTCATGTTAGCAGCTAGATCTTCTTCGCTTTGGCCGTACACTGCTTCCACCAAACGCAGCTGATCTTGATTGAGTGATTGGTATGAACCGGTAGGAATTTCAAAAAAAGACAGTTCTTCATTATATCTTTTTAATTGAAGGTTATACAAATTAAATCGTTTTGTAGTTAGGGCAGCAATTGCTACATTGGCTTGATCTAGATCAGGATAATAATTTCCTCTTTTCGCGAATTGATGGTCAGCGCTGTCCAGATTTTGTAATACGAGATTATGCTCTTGATCGGTAATGGCCAGCCAGGGAGTTTCTTCAGAATCAAGATAATAAAGTATTCCATCAGAGGTATAAAATACTAAGTCAT
>JBBSWK010000157.1:0-2638 GCA_038046325.1 Nanobdellota archaeon
CAAGAGAAGAATTTGACCGCAAAGAATGGATCTCTACTCCTTCTGTTCCAAAAATGCGGGGTTTGATTGCTAACAAAGATAAAACTAAAAAAGTGACCAGTAGTAAAACGCGCCAGTTTACTAGCAGCTTTTTAATTTTTTGATTCATTTCAGTTTTTGCTATGTTTTTTTTCTAAATGCCAGCGTAATATGCCAACATTTTGGATCCAGGTAACAATGGTATCAACCAGCAATCCTATCAATAAAATAAGCATGATCTGTTTCACAATTTCACTCTGGACAAAAATCAACGCAACTATCACTGCCACTAAGGTAGTCTGAGTCATGGTCCAGCCAGTTCTCAGAGCGCCATAGATCCGCTGCAATTCTGTCCCATCACTACGCTTGATCAAACGGGAAGAAATGACTACCTCCCCATCTACAGAATATCCTATCAGCATCAGGAAAGCTGCGATACCGGCAGGATGTAATTTCATCCCAGTAAGATTAAATATTGCTAAGGTGATTATCATATCGCAGAATGCGGCCAGAATAACCATCAAACTGGTAATAAAAACGCGGAAATAGATAATAACCATAATTCCCATCAGCAGAAAAGAAAACACTAAGGCGATGAGCATCTGCTTAAAGAAATTATTTCCCAAAGAAGAACCGACCACTTCAACGCTATAATCAATTTTTTGTAATGAAAATTGCTCCGATAAAGCACTCATTAAAACATCAAGCTCGCGGGCATCTTGCAGCCCTGAATCAATAGCAACACCTGTTGTTCTTCCAGCAGAGCTAAGTGTGCGTACGGTAATATCAGCAACAGAGAATTGCTGCTGTAATGATCTCTCTAACTCAGTAGGGGAAATAGAAAGGTCTTTGGTGATGGTAATAGTAGAGCCGCCCTTCAGAGAAATCCCTTTATTGACAAAATCACCAGTAGTAGCGTATTGGAAACCTATCTGTACCAAGGATAGAAACAATAGCAAAAGCGGAATGATCATCAGCAATTTATACTTGGTTTCGTAAATATGCTTAATTTTTTGAAACATAGTTATTTGCCCTTAGGGAGATATATAAAGATTGTGTTATAGCTTAACTTAAAATTGCCATGTCGCAGGCACCACATAACATTTATATATTATCCTGCTATATTCTATCCTAAAAAAAGGTGAAATAGTTTGAAGCTCATTGAGTTAAAAGAAGTAGGCAAGAAATTTGGTAAGAACAGTATTCTTGAAGACGTAAATATTGTTATCGAAGAAGGAGATCTCTGGGGGATCATCGGCCGTTCGGGAAGTGGAAAAACTACCCTGCTCAATCTTATTGCAGGGTTTCTGGAACCGAGCAGCGGGGAGGTATTGCATTCTTTTAAAGTGACCGAAACACCAAAAAATCTGCATGAAAATCTGCACAAGATCAAAGATAAGCTCGGCTATGCTCCCCAGCATAACTCTTTTTATCCAAAACTTACGGTCATGGAAAACCTGTTACATTTCGGGCAGCTTTACCATTTGCCCAAAGAGACCTTACAAAATAATATCAAAGGCTTATTGCAAGCCACAGAATTGGCAGCGCATCAAAATAAGTTAGCGGAACACCTTTCCGGCGGGATGCAAAAAAGATTAGACATAGCTTGCAGCCTGGTACACAAACCGAAGATCTTAGTGCTAGACGAACCGACTGCAGACCTTGATCCTATGCTGCAAAAAGATATTATGAATTTTTTAGCCCAGGTAAATAAGCAGGGCGTTACCTTAATCATCGCTTCCCATCATCTAAACTTAATGGAAAAATTTTGCAACAAGGTTGCTATTGTTCATAAAGGAAGAGTACAAAGTAATGGACGTTTGGAAGATATCCGCAAGCCATTCTTAAAAGACAACTTCACTATTTCTCTCAATCCAGGAGAAAATAAAGAACGCTTCATCTCCATTTTAAAAACTTTGCCGGTAGACAAAATAATCGACCGGCAGCAGCATCTTATCATCCATCCTAAAAATATCACCAAAACTGTTACTGGGCTGCTAACCATGATTCAAGAAGAAAACTTATACCTTCATGATCTAGATATCCGCCGGCCTTCGCTGGACGAGATCTTTGAAATAATCACCCAAGAAAAAGAATAAATAAAAATACCATGAAAGCGCTCTGGCTGCTCACCAAAAAGAACTTAAAATTGCTAGTCCGTTCCAAGACTTCCGCTTTAGTAGTGTTCTTTGCTCCTTTATTTATCATCCTCTTATTGGGATTATCATACAATACCAGCTCCAACTACGGATTGAACATTGGAATTTATGCTCCGTCATTTACTGGGGATGTCGAATCATTGATGAGTTCTCTGCAAGAACAGGAATTTACGATAATAAAATACGAAACCACTGTAGATGACTGTGTTAAAGACATCAAAGCAGGGGCTGTGCATGCCTGCGTCTCCGTTCCTGAAAGTCTCAAGGTAGAGGATAACCAGCAAAAAGAAGTATCATTTTACGTTGATCCAAGTAAAATTAATTTGGTAGGAGTGGTACAAGATACCCTTAATGAAAAATTTAACCTAAAATCTCAGGAAATCTCCCAAGATTTGTCGAGTAACTTATTATCGGCAGTTTCCAATACCAAAAGCAAACTTGAAGAACAAGGAACCCAATTA